>JBGSSG010000015.1:0-6385 GCA_041737185.1 Anaerohalosphaeraceae bacterium | reverse complement strand
GTATCGAACACTGACGGACTTGACTTTAGCTCAAACCCGGGCAAAATACATTTATGGACCATATAAGCCCGACAGCGATTTTGTGGAGAATATGCCGGAATGTCCTATAAAAACGTCCAGGATTACCCGCAAATATCAATTTCAGCCGATGAACTGAACGGCTATGTGGACTGGGAAGAGTTGTTTGCCCGGCCCGGCCCGGTACATATTGAAATAGGTTCAGGCAGGGGTGCGTTTTTGCTGGCGCAGGGGCGGTACTGGCCGCAGACAAATTTTCTGGGGATTGAATGGGCGATGAGGTATTATCGGCATGCCGTGGACAGGGTTGGTCGGCGGGGGCTTGAGAATGTCCGGCTTATACGGACTGACGCTGTGTTTTTTGTCCGCGACAATATCGGCGATGAGTCTGTGGATGGTTTTCATGTTTATTTTCCCGACCCCTGGCCGAAAAAACGGCATAACAGGCGGCGGTTTTTCGACGAGAAAAATCTGCTGCAAATGATACGCACTCTTAAGCCCGGAGGACTTATCAATGCCGCTACCGACCACGCGGATTATTTCCGGCAGATGCGTTCGCTTGTCGATGGCCGGGTTGAAATGCGGGCGCTGGAGGAAGTCGAGTTTTTCCGGCCGGCGGGCGCAGAGGCAGGGGAGGTTGCAGGTACAAATTACGAACGCAAGTATCTAAAGGAGGGTCGCTGCATTTACACTATTGCGGCGCGGAAGTTGTGAATATCGAACACGGACAGATTGATATCGAGCAGGCAAAAGCGGAGCTGGAACGGCATTGGCGAGACTTTGAAACGCTGGCCGGGCTGCTGGTTGAACACAATCGCAAAATGAACCTGACACGCATAACCGAGCCGCAGCAGATTCGTGTTCGCCATTTTCTCGATTCTCTTGTCGCGCTCCAGTCGCTTGACAAGCTCGCTGCCGGACGGGCGGATTTTTATCTGGCCGATATCGGATCGGGGGCGGGGTTTCCATCGTTGCCGCTGGCGATTGCAAGGCCGAGCTGGAAAATTGTTTCCATTGAGGCTGCGGGCAAAAAGGCCGGTTTTCAGCGGCTTGCCGCCGACGCCCTTGGTTTGAAAAATTTTAATGTCGTCATCGGCAGGGCGGAAGAGCTTGCTCACGATGAAAATTACCGCCAGAAATTCGACGCAGTTTGCGCTCGTGCAGTGGCGGATACGCGGATACTGGCGGAGCTTTGCCTTGCCTTTGTCAGGGTCGGCGGGGCTTTTCTGGTTTGGAAGGGGCCTGATGTGAAAACGGAACTTCGTGCTGCCGGGCCGGCGATAGAGCAGCTTGGCGGCAGCGTCAAAAACGTGATGCGGTATTCTTTGCAGGAAGAGGTTCGTCCGTCCGGCCAGACGTTCCAATTGATTTACATTCACAAAAACAGGAAGAGTTTGCCGAATCTGCCGAGAGGCTTTGCCGCTATATCGAAAAAGCCGTTATAGAAGCAAACCAGCGACAGATAGTTTTATGAGCAGCTTTTGTTACAGGAAAAGGGGTCTTATGAAAACGGCGAAAGCAGGTTGTATCTGCGTGTTGGTGTTTGGCTGGTTATGTACCGCGGTATGTGCCCAAATGTATGAGCCGAATGTTGCGGATTCAAAGACCTGGCTGGCGGATGTTTCGCAGCTTTTAAGTAAGCAGTGGCCGAATAATCGAATGGTCAACATTGTTTGTCACGGTCACAGCGTGCCTGCGGGATATTTTCAGACGCCTGTGGTGGATACGTTTCACTCTTACCCGCATCTGCTGCATAAGGGCCTGAAAGAACGGTTCCCTTATGCCGTAATCAATGTGATTGTTACCGCGATTGGCGGAGAAGATTCGCAAGCCGGGGCAGGACGGTTTGAAAAAGATGTGCTTAGCCATCGGCCCGATGTTTTGCTGATTGACTACGGGTTGAATGACCGCCGCATCGGACTTGAGAAGGCGCGCCTGTCGTGGGTTTCTATGATTGAAAAAGCCCGCTCGGCAGGCGTGAAGGTTATTTTGCTGACGCCCACGGCGGATACGACGGCGAAACTGTCCGACCCCAACGACCCGCTGAACCTGCACGCCTGTCAGATACGGGAACTGGCCCGGCAGTATCAGGTTGGTCTGGCGGACAGTCTGACTGTTTTTCAGCGATACGTTGAAAATGGCAGGAAGCTGCAAGACCTGATGTCCCAGGCTAACCACCCCAATTATGCGGGGCACAAGTTGGTTGCGTGCGAACTGCTGCGGTGGTTTCCAGAATAGCTGCGTAATTATGAGCGGGCATTTGAGAGTCCCGGCGTCAGGCCGATATTTACTGAAGGGTCAGCGTCGCCGCTTTGCCGCTTTTTTGTGTCCTTTATTTTTTCGCCAGTTGTCCGCTCGGCCGCTGCGTTCGGCGACCAGAGGTTCCAAAGGCGCTACGAAAAGCTGTCTGCCGGGGATATTGACCGAGGTGATGCGTACCCGGATGGGCTGGCCGAGGCGAACGCTTTTGCCGGAGTATCTGCCGATGATAGCCTGTGCCTTTTCGTCGAATTGCCACTGGTCCAGGCCCAGGTCGCCGGTTTCAATCAAAGCCTCGATTCCGAATTTTGTGCATTGCACAAAGACGCCGAAATTGGTCAGACCCGATACGATACATTCCAGTTCCTGGCCGATGCGGGCACTTAGCATCTGAAGTATAAGAATGGTTTTAAGTTCGTTTTCGGCGGCCTCTGCCTGATGTTCGGTCCAGGTGATATGTTTGCCTATTTCCAGCAGTTCGGCCTCCGGCAGGACTTCTTCCAGGCCGATTTTATTGAGCGTGCCCCGGATATGACAGTCAAGCAGGCGATGTATAAGCAGGTCGGCGTACCTGCGAATCGGGCTGGTGAAATGGCAGTAATGCGTACTGGCAAGGGCGAAATGACCTATATGCAGCGGGGCGTATTCTGCCCGCTGCATACTGCGGAGTATGTACATATTGATCGCGTATGACAGAGGCGTGCCCTTAACGGCATAGAGCAGGTCCTGGATAGCGTGCCTGTCGAGATGCCGCGGCACCTTCAGGCCGCTCAACTTCACAAATCGCGATACGTTTTTTGTGCTGACCGCGTCTGGAGGAGGATGAATGCGCCGCATAAAAGGCACGCCAAAGCGGTCAAGCGCAGAGGCAACCGCCTCATTGGCCTCGACCATAAACATTTCAATTATGGTATGGGGGTAGCTGTTGTCTGCCGGGTGAGCGTCAACAACCTGGCCGGCCTTGTCATAGACTAACTCGATTTCAGGCAGGTCAAGGTGAAGCATCCCGGTTTTTTCCCTGCGATTTTCAATGGCCCGGGCAAGCGTCTCCATATCCTTAAGCAGAGCGACCGCCTCCCCGGGGAAACCTTCGGCTCTGCCGCGAAGGATTTTGTCCGCCTGTTCGTAGGTGAGCCTTGCGCGTGAACAGATGACGCTGTTTTCAAAGGTGGTGCCCAGGATATTTCCCTGCGGGTCGTACTGGATATAGGCGCTTTTGGTCAGGCGTTTCTGTCCGGGCTGAAGACTGCAGATGCCGTTGCTTAAAAGCTCGGGCAGCATCGGTATGACCCTGCCCGGCAGATACACGCTGTTGCCCCGCAGCCGGGCTTCCTTGTCGAGCGGCGAATTCATCGGCACAAAGGCGGCCACATCGGCGATATGAACCCCCAGCAGCCAGTTGCCGTCGCGGTCTTTTTGCAGACTGATGGCGTCGTCAAAATCCTTTGCGTCGGGCGGGTCGATGGTAATGACAATATGACCGGCGGCGTCATAACGGCCGGCGATATCATCTGGATTAAATTCATCGACGGCACCCCTGGCCTGGAGGAGACAATCCTGGTCAAACTCGCAGGAAATATCATATTGTGTTATAATGGAGCGTATCTCGGTGTCGTATTTGCCGCATCGGCCAAGAACTTCGGCAATGGCTCCCCGCGCGGGCCTGTCAGGCTGCGGCCAGGAGACAATTTCAAAAACAACCTTATCGTTTTCGCGTGCGCCGCTTGACGGGGCGTCGTCTATAATGACGGGAGCATAAAACCCCTTTCCTTCCGGCTGAACTAACCAGAGGTTGTTGTGTTTTGCAAGTGCGCCGACAAAACGCTGTGCGGCGCGTTCAATGATTTCAGTAATTGCGCCGGCGTATCGACTCTGCCTGCCGCGAAGCGTCCGTTTGACCACGCTCGCTGCGACAATGTCGTTATTCATAGCCCCCGCGGTATCGTCCGGGGCCACATAGAGGTCTCCGCCGGCGTTCGGCTCCAGCGGAATGATGAATCCGAACCCCCGCTGGTTTGCGCGAAACGTCCCGATGACGCGATTGGATATCGCAGGCAGGGATACGTTTTTGCGGGCGTCTATCGTAATCTGGCCAAGCTCGCGGAGCTGCTCAAGAGCGGCCTGAAAATCCCGGTACTGCTCCCTGCCGAGGCCTATCGTCTCCGCCAGTCGCGGCGGGGCCGTTGGTTTATAATCCTTCCTGGTAAGGATTCGCAAAATCTGTCGTTTGAGCAGTTCCATCGTTCAGGTCAAAATAAAAGGCGTCCCGCCGAAAAAATTAATCGGCGCAGACGCCTGCTGGTTTTTGGTTTTGAATCTTTTCAGGCAGAGACGGCCTTTGTCTTGAGGTTGTTGAGCCGACGAGCCATACGGCTCTTGATTCGGGAGGCGGTGTTTTTGTGCATCGTGCTGGTCGAGGCCGATTTGTCTAATTTTTCTGTCATACCGTGAAGCTGCTGACCTGCCTTGTCGATTTCGCCGTTGGATACGGCGGACAGGAAATGCTTTATCTGGGTTTTGATAACGCTTTTCCGCGCACGATTGGTCGTCCTGCGTTTCGCGTTTTGTCGAACTCTTTTTTTTGCCGATAATGAATGTGCCACGCTTTACTCCTGTACGTTTTCTGTTTTTGACCATTTTTGACCGAAAAGATTATGCAGGCCGGTTTATAGGCCGGCCAAAGGTCAGAGTTCGGTATTATGCCCCCCGGAACGCAGTTTGTCAATACGCTGGCTGATATCTTTATAGCCGAAATCGGCCTGGGCCAGTTTGCGGTAGATTTCCAGGGCTGCGGCAGACTGGTTTGCTGCTTCGTAAGTTCTTGCCAGATTGTATCTTATGTCTTTTGCAAGATTGCTGTCCTCCACGGGGCAGCTTTTCAGGGCCTGGTTGAAAATGTCGATGGCGTCCTCATACCAGCCCTTGAGCAAAAAGCACAGGCCGGCCTTGTCCATTGCCGCGGTGCGGATTCTTGGGTCGTTTTTGGCTTCCTGGAACAAAGGTATGGCCTGGTCGTACTTTTGCTGTTTGACAAAACATCGGCCAAGCTCGTATTTGTACTTGAGGTCGGTGGGATAATTCTCCACACACAGGCGGTAGTGTTCGAGTTCCTTTTTGTCCAGTTCGGACGCAAGCGCCTGCATTCTGCCGTCCTTATCCGCCGAGGGCGGCAGATTCTGTACGGAGCGGATTTGCTGCTTTAGTCGCTTAAGGGCGAGTTCCCCGATGTGGCGATTGAACAGGAAATCTCGCGATGTGCTGTAAGCTTTCTGTAAAAGTTCCACGGCTTCGCCGAAGCTTTCGTCCGAACCAATCTCGGCCAGGGCGTCGGCCAACTGGAGGATGTTGGTGGGCGACTGGGGGGCCTGCTGAAGCTGTTTTCGTGCCTGGCTGACATCGCGTTCAAGAGTAGTCTTGCTTCTTACAACCTGCCCCTGCGACTGGAGATTGTCCTGGTATTCTTTGTCCTTTACGGACTGTCGGAAATCGCCGCCTTTGCCGTATTTGCCCTTTTCCATCGTCATACTGGCCGATAGGTCTCGAAGCTGGTCGCGCAGCGCAGCGTCGTCGGGTTTAAGCTCAAGTGCGTGCTGACAGGCGGCGACGGCCTTGGTGAAAAAACCGAGCTGTGCGTAAACATCCTTGAGCAGCAGGTAAGTATTAAAAGAAGGTTTTGGGCCGGCACGGTTGGCGTCAAAGATAAGCTGGGCAATCCATTCAGCGGTTCTGGTGCAGCCGGAGGCTGCCGCCCCTTTCAGCATTGCCTCGGCGTATTGCAGATTATCGGGGTCTTTGGCCAGAAGAAATTCGGCGTTGAGCATTGTGTCGATAGGCAATTTGGTCTTGAGATGTTTGACCCGTTCAAGCATCGAGGGTTTTTTGCCGCCTTTTCCCTGCCGGATTAGCGCAAGCCTGCGAAGGGGGGCATGCCCGTCTTCGAGAGCGTCGGGCGCATAGCGCAGGCCGTCCATATAGAGACTGATGGCATAGTCAAAATTGTCGGACGCAGCCACCTCTTCGGCGCGTGTGAAAAAAGCACGCGCTTTTGCAAGGCCCTGGTCAATGTTGTCCTCGTACAAATCGATAGTCGTATCCTCTATAAAAATAA
>JBGSSG010000373.1:0-9932 GCA_041737185.1 Anaerohalosphaeraceae bacterium | reverse complement strand
TGCGGCGTCCTGGACGTCGGCCCTTTTTTCAAGCAGGTCGAGGCTTTTCCGGAGCTGCTGGTATCTCTGCACCTTCTCAACGCCGGACTCAAAGTCCGCCTGAAAGCCGCGAAGCTCGGCATAAGCGAGCGAAAGCGATTTGCCGGCCGCAAAACACCACAAGCCCAGCAATGCCGCTGCCGCGACCAGCACCACGCACTGTCTGTAGTACCAGATGCGCCTTTTCCGGCCTGTCCTGTACCACTGCGGTAAAAAATCAATCTCTCTCATACGGTATTTTCCGCGTATTTTTCCTGCTGTTCCTGCTGTTCCTGCGGCACATCGGGCAGTTCCCAGCCTTTCAGACTAAGCCCGACCACGGCTGCCCACTCGCAAAGTTGTGGATTTCGCCGACGGTCGAAATGTCCGCCGCTCAGGTCAAACCCTCGAAGCGGCTCGGCAATTCTGATTTTCATGTTCAACTGATTTTTCAGCGCCTCCATCAGCGACGCCTCATAAGCCTCGCCGCCGGCGAAAACCGCCTCGTCGGGTTTCTGACCGCGAAACGTTACGGCGTAATACTTAAAGCAAAGCGAAATCTCATGGGCCAAAGACTCTATCGTCGGACGCATTGATTCTATAACCGCAGTACGGGTCTCCTGGTCTATCGTTTCCATTTGCGGATTCCGCAGCTTGCTGCGGAGAAGCATCGCCTCAGGCCTGCCGATGCCCAGGCGTGTCGCGACTTCCTGTGTCAGATGCTCACCTGCAAGGGGAATCTGTTTTATAAATACTATCTGCTGACCTCGTCCGATGACGACCGTTGTAAAGAGGCTGCCCAGGTCCACCAGCACGCTCACAAGCTCGCTGTCTTCTTTTCGCCGAAGCGAGGTTTGAAAGCTGCGGAACAGGGCGCAGGGTACGGTGTCTATAGCGACAGGCTCAAGACCGGCCGCCCCTATCATTTCAAGATGCCCGGCCAGTTCTTTATGCGAGGTGCCAAAGAAAATCACCTCGTTTTTTATCGACTCGCCCTGATAGACATTGCCCGCCGCTACGTAGCGGATTTCATCGATGGAAGGGTCAAGTCCGAATCTCTGGGCCACCTCCGTGCGCATCAGTTTTTCTATCTCCTCCGGCTCGGCCGTGTCTATCCGCAGGCTTTTGATTTTGAGCATATCGCAGGGAATGCAGGAGATTACCTCTCTCCCGGAAAATTTCCCTTCGCGCAGCATCCGGCGTATCGAATCGACAATAAAGGTTCTGCGCTCTTCAGGCGGCATATCCTGTGTTGAATCGAGGCTGCATTCCTGCGCGGCATCGACGCGAACAGACTGTCCCCTGCGGCTCAGTTGAATCATCTTGATTGAACTGTGCCCGATGTCCAGACCAATCGGTCTTGCCTTGTTTTTCCAAAACATATTCAGCATCATTTTTCTATTTTCTATTTTTGCCACAGAGGACATTTATCCGCCTGCGGCGGACAGAGACCACAGAGATTATTTTTTTTAATTCTTAATTCTACATTCTTAATTCTCAATTCTCAATTTCGAGTCCTTGTGTTCCTGTGTTCCTGTGTTCCTGTGTTCTTGAGTTCTTGTATCATTTTCAATTACGGATCAGATATTGTTACGTATCCGGTCATTGGTTCGACATTGACTGTCAGGCCAAATGTCCCTGCCTGGATACTGACCTGCCCGCTGTTAAGCGGGCTGCCTGTGTCGGTTCCGGCGAATGGACTGCCGAGATAATTGAACGTAACCGCATTGTCTGCATTGTTATCAAAGTTGGCCGAGGCGATATCCACCCTGCCGAGATTTCGCTCGTTGCGTAAATCGACCTGGAAATTGCCGCCGAGGACAGGGTGCGTGATAACCGCGCCGGCCTCGTCTTGAATTTTGTATGATTTGCCATCCGGGTCAAAGACCACGGTGAAATTCCGCTGTCTGGTGATTGCCAGACCCTTCGCATAATCGAGGTCGGCGGCTATTTTGTTTGCCGCGGCGCGGACCTGCATATCGGCCGCGCTGCCCAGCGTCGGTATCGCTACCATCGCCGCTATCGCCAGAATCACCACCACAATCAGAATCTCGACCATTGTAAAACCAGCGGCCGGACTGGCAGCCCGTACGACTCTTATTGTATGTTTCATCGCATTTTCTCTTTTCGCGGACAAAATGCCGCAGGAATACAACACTATTTCCCAACGTAGTTTCGACAAACATCCCCGACGGCTTAACCAGCCTCGCCAGTTTTATTGGACAAAAAACCGCAAGCGGTATTTTTTTATCGGACTCTTATTGACGGCTCATAGAGCGATAGACGGCCGCCCCTGTCGAGGGTGTGTAAAGAATTGATGCGTTAATATCGCTGGCGGCGCGTTTCTGGCCGCCCGATTGATAGTAGGCCTGACATTGCACCGGATAAAGGTACTGGGGCGAGTTTGGGTCGCCGCTTACCTGTGGATTTTCTATCGCAAGGTCGTAATACAGATTTGTGCCCGCTTCGGTCTGCAGCCCCGTGCCCTGCCAGGTTTCCAGCGGAGCCGTATTGGCGGGGCTTAAAAGAAGCGCGCGGGCGTGTTCAAGGCCGGCAAGAGCCGTATATTCGGTCTGCGTACGGCGGCATAAGTTCTGGCCAGAGGCCAGCGACATATCCGCACGCGCGATAAATCCCATCGCGATAACCGCTATCGCCATAACCACAAACAGCACCGCAAGCATCGCCATACCGCGACGCCGCCCAACCGCGGCTTTACGATTATCTTTTTTTATCCGCATTTTTGACTTCCGTTTAATCTTTGCACCGCAGGGCGCCGCTTACTACATAAGTCCGGCTGTCCCCGTTATCGGTTAAATCAAACCATATCGTAACAAAACTTGTCGCAGGAGCCGCCTGGTCGTATGCAAACCTCACATTGCGGCACTGTGTATATTGTTCGCTGCCGCCGATAATCAGGCAGTTGCCTGATGCGTCTTTTTGTATTCGCGTAAGCTCATCGGCAGTTTGGTTTCCATCCGAGTCGTTATCGTGCCAGAGCTTGAAACCAGTACTGTCAGTCGATTTGACCTGGTTTGCCCTGATAATCAGATCCGACAGGCGATTCTGGAGCTGCATCACAACGGCTCCGGTCCGTCCCATCTGGTCGGTCGCTGTCTTTGCGCAGCTCATCGCCCCTGCCAGTGTCGCCACAGCGGTAAGAATAATCGAGCAGACCATCATCGCAATCAGCAGTTCTGCCAGCGTAAAGCCGCGAGTTTTATCCCTTTTTGTGTTTTTGCGTTGTCGCATTTTTTTCAATTTCGATAATTACCGCCAATCAGCGTGCCCGCCTTTAACATTTCGCCGTCCTGATAAAAAACACGCACAGTAACCCAGAGCATCTGGACGCCTTCGACGTTTAACGTCTGGCAGGCGGTACTGCGGCTGATTCCCCTGTACAGCGACCCTGACAAAAGCTGTCCCGCGCTGTCTTTTAATAGGCCGGCGGGTTCGGCATATACGCTGTACACGGTCATTACATCGTCATAATCGGTCGCACGTATTCTTTCCATCATTTCCGAAGCCAGTTGTGCTGCGATCGTTCTTCGCGACGCCTCATCCTGCACCGCAGCCGCGTTTGCAAACGGCAGCAGGACACCGCCTGCCGCAATGGCAAGCAGCGTCATCGCCATTAACGCCTCTATAAGCGTAAAACCTGATTGTTTGTTATTTCGCTTCATAAAAAACAAGAACCCATGGATACTGACGATTTACGATTGAAGATGGACGATTGAAAATCGCCGAGACCGCAGAGGTGGTTTCTGCATTCGGTATCAATCGTCAATCGTAAATCATCCATCGTCAATTCCTAATACGCGGCGTGGAACTTTGAGTCGCAGGCACGGAACTGGCCCGTTGCCGAGTTAAACCACCACGCGGTGCCTTCACGTCCATCCGGAACGGCTCTTTTGTCGTTCACGCAGGTAATCGTGTTCTGGCTGTCCGGGCCGACGCTGAAGGGATTGTTTGGAAACCGCTGAAAATACGGCTCGCGGTCGTCAGGTCCGGGCGTCGTGAGAGCCTGTACAAAATCGCCCGGCATCACAGGCTCGTCCGGTTCCTTCTGGCCGGGAAGCAATCCGTCGTTCTCGGACCTGTACATATCCATCGTGCAGCGGATAAGGTACAGAGTGTCCGAAAGCTGCGTCAGTTTGCTTTCCTGTGCCGCCTGACTTAGCCGAGGCGCCGCCTGAAACGAAAGCCAGGCTAATACGCACACCACAAGGCATATCTCTGCAATGACTATTTTTTTGTTTCCCATACCTCGTTCCCAGATTAGAAATTCCGGTTTTTGGCCCACACAAATCAAATAGACTAAACCGATTTTATCATCCTCCGTTTGTTGAACAAAAAAAGCTGACCAGCCCGAACAATCGGACCAGCCAGCTTCTCATCGCATCTTTAGAGTTGACCATTTGTACCCGACTTAGTAAGCTTGGTGTACCGCACTGTTGGCTGTCGTGTCGGCGCCTGCGTGTATGGCAGCTTCTGTGCCGCTGGCATCAACTGCGTAATTCCAGTCGAAGGTGTCCGCTGCGCCAACCGTATTATCGGCAGTAAAGGGGTTCAGGGGCACCGACTGCAGGTAAGGGCCAAAAGTATGAGTCGCATCTTTTGCAGCCGCTGTACCGCCGTCGATGTCTGTGTATGTCGTCATCTGGGCTTCAAAAGTGGCGACGACAGGCGCTACATCGTTATGCTGAATCTTGTACAGCGAAATCTGCGACCGCATCGTCTGCAGACTCGATTGCAGGCTGTTTTCCTTTGCCTCGGTGCTTGCTGAGCTGAACTGGGGAATTACGATGGCCGCGAGGATACCAAGTATCACCACGACAATCAGAATTTCCACCAATGTAAAGCCTTGATTTCTTCGTGTGTTCATTTTTTCTTTCCTTTCAAAAACCTGTTTGTTTCGGTATCGTTTTTTAATTTACGTTTCGTTTAATCTTCGTATGCGTCTTTGGGGGACGCTTTGCTTTTCTTCACCTAAATAATCACCGGCTCGCCTATTAGCTTGTCAAAGAACCACTGTCCAACCAAAAGATAAGAAACAAATCCGCCCCGCGGCAAATCTAAAGGGCTGAAAAATGAAAAAATATCGCGGTATCAAGACAGTGTGTAGGGATTAAACAGGCAGGGCCGATAAAATTGACGATTGATGATTTACGATTGACAATTGGTAATACTGATTTTGCGTTGATTGGCGGAGATATGCGAAAGCTCGACGGTAATAACGTCAAGTCCGGCAAGGGCGGGCAGTACCTTGTCGGCCCATTCTATCAGCACAACGGCGTCAGGCCGGCAAAAATCCTCAAACCCCAGCATTTCAAACTCGCGGACGGTTTCGATGCGATATGCGTCTATGTGATAGACCGTCAGCCCCCCCGCCGCTACGTATTCATTTACAAGCACAAACGTCGGGCTGTTGACCTTCGTCATATCAGTCCCACCAAGGCCAAGAACAATCCCCTTTATTAAGTGCGTCTTGCCGGCCCCAAGCGGGCCGATAAGGGCGACAACACTGCCTCCGGAAAGAGATAGCTTTCTGCCGACCTCAATCGTTTCCTGCGGGCTGTTTGTGATGATATCGCTCAAAGGGATTTTCAATTTTCTATTCAGCCACAGAGGCTAAATTCATTTTCTATTTCCTATTTTTTTGACACAGATTAACACCGATTTTTAATTCTTTACCTACATACCTACATACCTATATTCCTACATACCTACATTCCTACATTCCTACATTCCTACATACCTACATTCCTACATTCCTATGTTCTTGTGTCATAAATGGTCAAAGCCCCGCGGGAAAAGTTTTTTCGTCTTTCCGCCGGGCATTACAATCTTCATCCCCCGGCCGGCGGTTATTGTCCCGATACGGCAAAACTGCCTGAACCCGGCAGCCTGAAGTTTTTTCCACTGGCCGGGGCAAACTGTAAAGAGCAGTTCAAAATCCTCGCCGTCCTCAAGAGCCGCCTTAAGCGGGTCCGCCGACCGCTTTGCCGCCTGTGTAAGCGGGATTTTTTCGGCTTCTATTATCGCACCGACCTTGCTTTGCGTGCATACTCGATTCAGGTCGGTACTAAGGCCGTCGCTGATGTCCATCATCGAGTTTATGCGTGCGGCCTTTGTCATCTCCAGCGCAAGTTTGACTCTCGGTTCAAATTCAAGATGTCTGCCTCCGAGCGAACCGCCCAACGCGCCAGAGACGCAGATAAAATCGCCGACCTTTGCGCCGCTTCTTCTTACAGGCTGGTGGTATCCGCTGGGGATACTGAGCATAGAGACGTTTATCGCAAGAGCCGCTGAAGACTTTTTCCAGGCGGTTATGTCGCCGCCTATAAGCTCGCATCCGAACGGCCTGCCCGCCCTTGCCATACCGGCATAAAGAGCCTTAAGCTCTTTTTCTCCACATCCTCTCGGCAGGGCAACTGCCGCAACCGCGCAGACCGGAACCGTCGCCATCGCTGCGCAATCGCTCAGATTTACCGCCATCGCCTTATAGCCGACCTGCCGGAGGGTCGTTTTCGACAGGTCAAAATGTGAGCCTTCCACAAGCATATCGGTTGTGATAAGCACAGAATCCCCGTCAACGGCAACCTGCGCCATATCGTCGCCTATGCCGATTGGAAAGCGTTTGGGGTCGGCCTTGCTCTGTGCGGCAAACCAGCTTGTGATTTGGTCTTCCTTGGACATAAATTAAGTATGTAGGTATATAAGTATGTAGGTATATAAGGTTTAGATGGGATCAACAATACTTCGGAAATACAACGTCAATAATTTGCCAACCTCATCAACCAGCTTCATTATGCCGGACACTTCACAATATCCAAGATCCCGAGATAAGAGTAAATAATAACGTGTTTCTTCCAAGGAACCGTGGGCAATCGTAAGATAACGCTGCTTTTCCGCTCTTGTTCTCTTTCTGAATCCTTCCGCAATGTTAGCCGGTACAGAAACGGAAGACCGTCGTATTTGCGAGACAACACCGAATAGTTCTTCTTTGGGAAATCCTTTCGTAGTTTTGTATATCTGAAGGGCAAGCTGATGGGCTTTTTGCCAAACCAGTAAGTCTTCGAAACTTTGCACTGTCGCTCTCATACACGCTTCCCTTACTATAACCCTACACCCTTATATACCTACATACCTATATACCTAATATACCTAATTTTACTGTTTTTTCAGTTTTTCCTGCCAGTAATTTATCCGGTCGCGTGTCTGGGCAAAACCTGCCGAGCCTTCGGACTGATACTGCCGGCATACTCCTGCGGGATTCAGCGTCTGATATACGTCTTCTTCAATTTTCACGCAGGCCGACTGGAACTGCGCAAGGCTAATCGCGGAAAGCTTGTCCTTGCCTTCCTTCTCGCACTGCGCAACGAGCGCACCGACAATGCCGTGCGCCTGGCGGAACGGAACGCCCTTATTGACGAGGTACTCCGCCAGGGCCGTGGCGTCTAAAAATCCCTTTTCAAGCCCGGCAGCGATGTGCTGCACATCAAAGGCTGTGTTTTTGCAAATGGCCTCGGCCATACACAGACAGGCGCCGGTTGTATCGGCAGCGTTAAATATATGCTGCTTGTCTTCTTGAAGGTCGCGGTTGTAGGTCATCGGCAGGCCCTTTAGAACCGTCAGCATCGCCACAAGCGAACCATAGACCGACCCTGTCCTGCCGCGGATAAGTTCGAGCATATCGGGGTTTCGCTTCTGCGGCATCATACTTGAGCTTGTGCAGTACGCGTCGGCGATTTTTATAAACGAAAACTCATTGCCCGCAAAGATAATCCAGTCTTCCGCCAGCCGGGAAAGATGCGTCATAATCATCGAACAGCAGAAGATAAACTCCGCGCAGAAGTCCCGGTCGGCAACGGCATCAAGACTGTTGCCGGAAATATCCGCAAAGCCGAGGTCCTTTGCCGTCCGCTGCCGGTCTAACGGCAGCGTCGAGCCTGCAACGGCGCCGCTGCCGAGCGGACAGATATTGAGGCGCGTCCGGCAGTCCGAAAGGCGGGAATAGTCCCGGGCGAACTGCTCGACGAAGCTTAGCAGATATGCCCCTGCGCTTACCGGCTGGGCGCGCTGCAGATGCGTATAGGCCGGCATTGCGGCCTCGGCGTATTTGTCGGCAAGGGCGACGAGGGCTTTTTGAAGAAGCGTCAGACGGGTCTGCGTTAGTTCGATTTCGTCGCGCATCCACAGCCGCAAATCCGTCGCCGCCTGGTCGTTTCGGCTCCTGCCTGTATGCAGTTTTTTGCCGACGTCGCCGGTTTTTTTTATCAGCGCCGCCTCAACGGCCATATGGATGTCCTCGAGTGTCTTATCGAAAACAAATTTGCCGGAGGCGATTTCCTCGGATATCTCAATGAGGCCCTTTTGAATCCGCTCAAACTCGTCCCTGCTTATCAGTTTTTGCGCCGCCAGCATTTTCGCGTGGGCAATCGAGCCGACAATATCGTACTTGTACAGCCGTTTGTCTATCGAAAGCGACTGCACAAAATCCGCCGCAAGTTCATCAGCCTGGCCGCTTAGCCTTTTTTCCCAGTTCTTTTTCTGCTCTGTCATAATACACCCCGAAAAATTAACGCAACATCATTATTTGCCCATATTTATACGTTTTACGCCGCATATTGGCAACTTAAAACCATCTTCCCTGTCAAAAAACCGTGAGTAATTTACTCCAAAAGGCCCGTCAGGTCAGCGCGAAAAATCCTGAAAATGAAGATATCCGCGATTTTACCGCCCGTAGAAATCCGGCTGTTACCGAAAAACATATCAAGCAGTAAACGCTTTGTTGTCAAGAAGTTACATATCAACATTTACGATTTTTCCATTTTTTATCTGAATTTGTGGTATAATGAAAGCGTGTTTGCACAACAATTGTAAAAAAATGTGGGGAAATCTTCGAGTTGCTCGCTCTGGTTTTTGCAGTTGACGACATTACTAAATTGGAGAGCTTGTAACGGCATATTGTGAATTCGGAGCATAGTATTGGATAACGAATCAAAACAAGACGAGTTTCTGAGTCTTTTTGTCTCCAATCAGAAAAAGCTCTACCAGTTCATATTGATGCTGACGGGCAACTACACTGACGCGGATGATATTCTGCAGGAGACCGCGTCGCTTCTGTGGAGCAAATTTGACGAGTACCAGACCGGGAGCAATTTTCTGGCCTGGGCCTGCACCGTGGCACGCAATAAGATACTGAACTTTCGCAGGAAGAAAAAAGCCGGCGCTAATCAGTTAAGCGACCAGGCCCTGTCGAATGTTTTGTCGGAATCCAAAGCGATATTCGACTATAACCAGGAGCGTATGCAGGCTCTTAAGAGTTGTCTTTTGAAATTAAAAGAGAAAGACCGCCAGCTTGTGTCACTTCGTTATGAGCAGGACCAGCCCGTCAAGCAGGTGGCATCCTCGCTTGGGAGGTCTTCTGATGGAATTTACCATACGATGGCGCGAATTCACAGGATTCTTATGGAGTGTATCCGCCGGACGCTTTCAGCCGGAGGGATTATCTGATGCTTTCTGAAAATGAACAAATCCGTCTTAATATGCTGATTCTTAAGTCGCTGGAAAAGGCGATGAGAGACGAGGAATTTGCGCAGTTAGACAACTGGATCGCAACAAGCAGGGAAGCCGCGGCGCACTATGCGGAATTTATTTTTCTTAATGCCGCCCTGGCCTGGCCCGGCAATACCGGGACACACCCGATACCCGACGTTGCCAAATCAGGCCTGACAGAGCCTGCATTTTGGGAGGAGATGGCGGAAAATGAGAAAAACGCCGAACGTCTGGTACTGCCTGTAATCGAAAAAAAACCTGAACTGCTAAGGGACGTAAAAAAACGCAAGATGGAGTTGCGGGCGGCATACAAAGCCTCCAGGCCGAACCTCTGGATACCCGCCATATCGGCG
>JBGSSG010000370.1:0-2453 GCA_041737185.1 Anaerohalosphaeraceae bacterium | reverse complement strand
TGTTTTTTTGCTTCTTCGAGGGCTTTGCTGACGTTGTCGTCGAGTTTATGGCCGAGAAAATCGACGAAGAAGTAGTATTCCCACTGTCGTTTTATGTTTGGTCTCGAGCCTATGTTGGTCATATTGATATTATAGTCCCGGAATACGTTAAGCACATCGACTAAGGCTCCTGTGCGGTGTGCGGTGCTGAACAGTACGATTGTTTTGTCGTCGCCTGTTGGCTGGGCGTCTTTTTTGCTGATAATAAGGAATCGCGTAACGTTGCTGGAGACGTCTTCGATGTCGTGGCAGAGGATTTTGAGTCCGTAGATTTCGGCGGCTATAGCGGAGGCGATTGCCGCGGCGTTTGGTTCCGTGGCGGCCTGCTGGGCGGCCTTCGAGGAGGAGGCCAGGGGGATGGTTTTTGCTTCTTTGAAGGTGGCGGCCAGCCAGTTTCGGCACTGGGCGAATACTTCGGGCTGGGAGTAGATTTTTTCGACCTGGCTCATAAGGCAGTTTGCCATCAGGCAGTGGTGTATGGCCATAGCGGTTTCGGCGCATACGAGGACGTCTGTTTCGATGAAGGCGTCCAGCGACTCGCGGACGCCGCCGCCGGCGGAGTTTTCGACCGGGACGATGCCGAAGTCGCAGTGTCCCTTTGAGACCTCGTCGAAGATGCCGCGGATGTCGGCCAGGGCTTCGTAGTCAACGCTCTGGCCGAATTTCAGGATTGCCGCGTTGTGGGAGAAGCTGCCCTGCGGACCAAGATAGCCGATGCGAAGGGAGCGTTCGAGGAAAAAAGAGCCGCTCATAATTTCGCGCCAAATGGCGGCAAGGGCCTTATCGGGAAGTGGGCCTTTGTTGTTGGCGGCGATTTTGTCGAGGACGGCCTTTTCGCGATGCGGGGCGTAAACCGGTTCGGCTTTTGCGTTTTTGAGTTTGCCTATCTCGATGGCGATGCGCGCACGCTCATTTATAAGCTCGACGAGCTTTTCATCGAGGGCGTCGATTTGTTCTCTAAGGTCGTTTAAGGACATATTATTAAGAGCGTCTGACATAATGAAAAAGACGCGGATTTACACTGTTCTTTATTTAAATTCATTTCTCTGTGTTCTCTGTGCCCTCTGTGGCTAAACCTCTTTTTTGTTAGAGTCTTTAAGCTTTTTGGCGCCGCTGTCAGCGGCGTATAGAGACTCTGCGCAGTATGCAGAAACGGCCCTATTACCAGAAATGGCCGGTTGCGTCAATGAAAAACGCAAATTCCTGCCGGTTGACAACTTGTGTTTTAACGAAAAAAAGATAAAAATCTCCACGTGGACAGTTCGCGGATATATTATACGGCATTCAAAACCTGTTGGGGCTGGTTTGGGCTTTGCGGGTATGAAAATGCCCTTTTGCGTACCTGCCTGCCTGTCGGGACAAGGGAAGTCGCTAAAAGAAGGCTTTTGGCAGACCTGGCACAGGCCCGGCCGAACAAAGACTATTTCAGCGATGTTCAGGAAATGGTAACAGCTTATTTTGAAGGAAGTTATGTCGATTTTGGCGCCGTTGCGGTCTGTTTGCAGGGACTTACGAAGTTTCAGCGTACGGTACTGAATGCTTTAAGGGACATAACTTACCGACAGACAATCAGTTATAAAGAGTTGGCCAAACTGGCAGGCAGTCCGTCGGCCTTTCGGGCCGTCGGCGGGGTACTGGCCAAAAATCCGCTGCCGTTGATTATCCCCTGCCATAGGGTCATTAAACAGGATGGTTCTTTAGGCTGTTTCAGTGCCGCGGGGGGTGTGGAAACAAAGAAAAGGATGCTCGATCTGGAAAAATCTTTAAAATTTCCTTGAATTTTCAGGACTAATTTACGATACTCTATGTAATGACAACGTAATGACAATGTCAATACAAAGAGGGTATTATGGCAGCAAAAACAACGACAATTCAAATACGGGTCAATGAGGACCTGAAAAAACAGGTCGCAAAAATTCTCAGCCGGATGCATATCAGTATGTCCCAAGCTGTTAGAATGTTTTTACGGCAAATTGTGGAACAGGGCAGAATTCCTCCTGAATACTTTGTCACCGATGAATGTCCACAAAAAGCAATGAAAGAACCGGAAAAGTGAAAATTTTTTAAAAAAACATGTAAAATGCACTTGACATAATGTATGGCCTGATATACATTTTGTATAGTAAGGCAGACATTTTAAGACAGGAGCAAAAAAATGAACCGAATACAGAAAATATCATGGCTGATGGAGACATAAAATGAATCGAGTATTAAAATTTGTAATCCTATGGTATGTGTTCATTTTAGGCTGCCTGATACCGCTGTTGGTTATCGGCAACAGCAGCATTCATGTAATGTATCTTGGGTGGCTGGTTTTCTTTGCGGCGGTATTTTTAAGGATAACCTGGTCGATAGCTGTTATCGTTCAGTACGGCCGCACAGGCAGCGATAAAAACGTCGACGAAATACTGGAA
>JBGSSG010000355.1:0-7022 GCA_041737185.1 Anaerohalosphaeraceae bacterium | reverse complement strand
AAACAAGCTGATTACAACGGCACTGTCGGCGCTGTGGTTAGTGCTGATAATAAACGCGTTTAATTTTCTCGATAATATGGACGGGGTCAGCGCGGGGATAGCCATAATAGCGACAGGGACGCTTCTGACCGCGGCTATTGGCAGCGGGCAGGTGTTTGTCGGGGCGATTGGGCTGACGCTTATTGGGACGCTGGCGGGATTTCTGGTTTTCAATTTTCCGCCCGCGAAAATTTTTATGGGCGACGCCGGCTCGCTGGTGGTGGGGTTTTTCGTCGGCTTGCTGACGCTTCGGACGACCTATTACCACCAGAGCCAGAACGGCGGATTTTACGCGGTACTGATGCCGCTGGTGGTAATGGCCGTGCCGCTGTATGATTTTCTGAGCGTGGTATATCTTCGGCTTCGGCAGGGCAAAAGCCCGTTTGTCGGCGATACGCAGCATTTCTCGCACAGGTTGAGCCGGAGGGGATTGTCGGATGTTGAGGTGGCGCTGACGTTATATCTTGCCACGCTTTGCACGGGGCTTGGGGCGGTGCTCCTGCGGCAGGTCAACTGGGTGGGGGCGCTGATAATCTTTGCGCAGACATTGATGACGCTGGGGGTAGTGGCGGCTCTTGAGTCAGGCGGCTGGGGCCGGCAATAAATTCACAGGGAGGAAGGGATTGTCAAAACGTCCGGGCGAAATTGCGACAGCAGAAGAGGTCAAGGGGCGCTTGTTTGGGATGTTCGAGGGCGCGGCCTTGGCGCTGATATTGGCGCTGGCCGCCCTGCGGACAAGTTTTATCGAGGATTTACATAACACAATGCCGGCGCCGGGGCTATGGATGACGCCGAGAGGAATAAGTCTGATACTTACAGGGGCGCTGGCGGCGATATTGTTCTGCTGGCTGCTGGCGGGTCTTTTGCGGGGCAGGATTGTATGGCGTTCGTCCGGGCTGGGCTGGGGCGTACTGCTGTTTTTTGCCGCCGGCGCGTTGTCGGTATTCGGGTCATCCGACAAACGTGCGGCGATAACGGAGGCCGCGACGCTTGCGGTTCCGATGGCGGCGGCATGGGCGATGGCGTGTATGATGGACAGACGGCAGCGCGTCCGTGCGCTGCTCTGGGTGATTATCGCTATGGGCTGTGCCGCGGTATATCAGAGCATCGACCAGTATATGACAAGCAACGACGCGATGATTGAAGATTACAAAAGTCAGCCGCAAAGACAGCTTGAAGCGATGGGGATTGAGCCCAATTCCCTTGCCCAGTGGCAGTATGAACACAGGCTGTATTCGAAAGACGTGCGGGGATTTCTGACGACCAGCAATTCGACCGGGACATTTCTGCTGCTTGCGATTTTTGCTGCGGCGGGCCTGCTGGCTCAGTCGGCAAAGCAAATAAGAAATGAGCCTGCCAAGGCGGTTCTTTACGGGCTGGTATTAATAATTCTGCTGGCTGGTTTTATAGTATGCAAAAGCAGGGGCGCGATAGCGGCAGGAGTTTTTGCGGCTATTGTTTTTTGTGTGCTGCTTGCTTTCGGTAAAAAGCTTTGGCAGGTGCGGATGGTAATTCTTTTATCTTTAGCGGCCGCGGCGGCGCTGATAATCTCCGCGATTGTATGGTACGGGTCAAGGCACGGCAGGCTGCCCGGGCCGAACGCCCTTTTTGTGCGATGGCAGTACTGGGTCGGGGCCGGCAGGATGATTGCTGAACATCCCTTTGTCGGAACAGGCGGAGGGAATTTCGGGATTTTCTATCCGCAGTACAAAATCGCCGCTGCACCGGAGACAGTGCGGGACCCGCACAATTTTATTCTGTCGCTTTTATGTCAATACGGGCCGCTTGGACTTGCGGCGGTTTTGGCGTCGCTGGGGGCGGTTTTTTGGAAGGTATTGCGCGGCTGTTATGAGACAGACGCCTGTCTGGGTCAGGACCTGCGGCGCAATCGCCGGGGCATTGCCCTGTGGGCGATGGCAGGCGTTTTGGCGGGTCTTTTATTTATCCGGCCAGTGGTTATGGAAAGCGGTCTTTCGGGGGCGGGCGCTGCCGAGCGTCAGGCGGCGTATGTAGCGATTTATCTTGTCCAGGCGGTTTTTTTTGCGATGGCGTTTATGCTGATGTGGGCGACGGATGAGTCTGGGCGGGAGGACTCTGAGCAGACATCGCGGCTGGCGGCAGGTCTTGTCTGTGGAGCTGCCGGCGCGGCGGTGCATAATCTGATTGACTTTGGGATTTTTGAGCCGGGTGTTTGGATGAGTTTCTGGCTGCTTGCGGCAGCGGCGGCGAGTGTGTCGATGAACCGGCAGGCGGGGGGCGGATTTAAGATTTTCGCGATTTCAGGTAAGGCGGCAAGGCTGGGCTTAGGGTTGGCGGCAACGCTGGCCTTTGCCGGCTGGCTGTGGTTTGTTGTGATTACGCCGGTCAGGGCGCAGTCGCTGATTGAGCGGGCGTTGGCGGAGCCGATGGATGCATTGAAGCTGCTGGAAAAATCCGGGCGTATTGACCTGCTTGACCCGGAGGGGCTGTATATGGCGGCCCAACTGAATGTCGCCCGCTATGAAGAGTCGATAATTAAACAGCAGGTTCGGATAGAGGACGCTCGCCGGCTGCTGCTGGAAGCGCAGGGCAGGGATTTGCAGAATTTCCGTTATCCCCGGCTGCTGAGCAGGATATACCTGATTTATGCGGACCAGTCGGGCGGCGAGGACAAATCCGCCTGGCTGGAAAAGGCTTATCAGGCCGAATTTTCGGCGCAGAATCTTTATCCTGGCGCGGATATAACCGCATTTTCTCTGGGCGAGCTGGCTGAGAAGCTTGGCCGGGAGGATGAGGCGGCGCAACATTATTTCCGGGCGGTGCAGATTGAGCGGCAGTACCGCCTGCAATTTGAGAAGATGTATCCTGGGCGGGATGTTTTGAGCCGGCTGGGAGAAAAACGCTATGAGTACGCCGTTGAGTACTTAAAACGGCGCGGAGGCGAGGATTGAACGTTCGGCAGGGCAGTAATGTAAGCCGGCGGTTTTTCAGCCTTCGAGTTTTTTGAGCAGTTCGTCGGGGATGTCAAAGTTGGCATAGACTTCCTGGATGTCGTCGTGGTCCTCAAAGTCGTTCATAAGGCCGAGGATTTTATGAGCCGTTTCCATGTCGCTGATCTGAACTCGCGTCTGCGGGATCATTGAAAGCTGCGCGATTTCGGTGGGGATTTGCTGTTGTTCGAGCGTTTTTTTGAGCTGGTCAAAGGCTGCCGGTGCGCAAGTGATTTCGTAGAACTCCCCGGCGGTCTGCATATCGTCTGCGCCGGCGGCAAGGGCGATTTCCATCATCCGGTCTTCCGGGACTGCAGAGGTTTTGACGCTGATTAAGCCTTTTTTGGAGAACATCCAGTTCACACATCCGCTTGCGCCGAATGAGCCGCCTCTGCGTTCGAAGATTTTTTTTATTTCCGGCGCGGTTCGGCTTCGGTTGTCGGTAAGTCCTTCGAGGATTACCGCGATTCCGCCTGGGGCGTAGCCTTCGTAGATGACTTCCTCATAATTAATCTGGCCGAGTTCGCCGGTGCCTTTTTTAACGGCTTTTTCGATGGTGTCTTTCGGCATATTGGCCGACTTGGCCTTGTCTATTGCGTATCGCAGGACAAGGTTGGCTGATGGGTCGCCGCCGCCGTTCTTTGCCGCGACGATAATCATCCTCGCAATTTTGCTCCAGAGTTTGCCCCGTTTTGCGTCAAGGAGCGCTTTTTTGTATTTGATTCCAGACCAGTGTGAATGCCCAGACATAACTATTTGTCCTTTTAAGTGTTTTTAGCTTAGTGTATGACCTTGTTAAGCGGATAGGTAAATATCCCGGATGCGCCGGCGTGTTTGAGTTGCGGTATCAGCCGGCGTTCGACCTTTTCTTCCACGATAATCTCGACCGCAACGTAGCCGCCCTGTGCCAGCGCCGAGACAGTGGGGCTTTTTTCGGCGGGCAGAAGCTTGAGGATTTTTTCGAGGTTGTCCTTGTGAACGTTCATTTTCATTCCGACGCGTGTCTTGGCGTCAATGGCGGCGTTGAGCAGAATGGCGATACTTTCGATTTTCTGTCGCTTGAAATCGTCCGCCCAGGCGGAGTGATTGGCGATAAAACGCGTGGTGGAAGTAAGGATAGTATCGACAATACGCAGATTGTTGGCCTTAAGCGACGAGCCGGTTTCCGTAAGTTCGACAATTGCGCCAACGAGTCGGGCCTTGACCTCCGTGGCGCCCCAACTGAATTCGACCTTGACGGGGATATTTTTCTTCTGGAAGTAGCATTTTGTGGCGTTGACCAATTCTGTGGCGATGATTCGGTCGGCAAGGTCTTCGGGCTTTTGAACCGGCGATTCGGCGGGAACCGCCAGAACCCATCGGGCAGGATTTGCCGTGGCTTTGCTGTACAGCAGTTCGCATACCTGGCGGACATCCGACTGGTTTTCCATAATCCAGTCCAGGCCCGTAAAGCCCGCGTCGAGAACGCCGTCTTCGACGTATCGGCTCATCTCCTGGGCGCGCAGAAGGATAATCTGAATTTCGTCGTCGTCTATACGCGGAAAACAGCTTCTGTCCGCGCCGGTTATGTCAAAGCCGGCCTTTTCGAACAATTCGAATGTAGCGTTCTGGAGACTTCCCTTTGGTATTCCCAGCTTTAATATACGGTCAGACAAGCGGGGGTTCCTTTCCATTGGAATTGTTATTTTTTCGGTTTTAATCTGGACGAAGGAGTTTTTCCGGCGGCTTTCTTCTGGTCGGATGAGATTTTTTCGGGATTCTCGCTGCCATAGCGCAACAACTGATAGAATTCCCACGCCTGGGAGGCGGGGACGTGTCTCTCAAGAAAGGTTTCAATCTCTTCCATTGAAGCTTCTGGGTCGATAAGCTGGTTTGATTTCAGAAAATCCAGCATCTGTGAGTTCAAGGGGATGGCGTGTCCGCCTATCGTCGTCAAAAAGCAGAAGTCAACGGCAAAGGCAGTTGCGGCGTTCAGGTCCTGGAGATCTTTCCTGGCCTGACGTTTGCCGGTATCTTTGAGGACGGTAAGAGCGAGCGTGTCGTACCGGTCAAATACGCGGTTAAGCACCCCAGTCATTGCCGAAGCGACCTGGGATGCCTGCGGCGAGTTGTCCTGGAAGATGTCGAGTATCTCCTCGGCTCGCGAGACGCGCAGGTCGTTGAGGTCCGTAAAGTGCGACTGAAGATTTTTGAAGATTTTTCGAGCTGTCTTTTCGGGCCAGTGCTCGCAGAGGAGTCCGAAAAGCAGAGCCTCGAGCGGCTCGACGAACTCCTGGGGCCTGACCTTTGGGAGAAGATTTTTTAATGAACGTATGATTTTATCGAGTTTAACGGCGTATTCTTTGCTGTCTTTCATAACAGAGTCCCTTATTGAGCAGGATTGGCAGGGTCGGAGTTCGCCCCGTCGGTTTCGACGATGCGGTTTTCAGGAAACTGGCCGGCAACCTGTTCAATCAGCCGCAGAGTCTGGAGGGTATTTTGAATCTTCCGGTCAAGCTCAAATCGAAGATGAGGACAGACCCGGCCGGTCAGCGCTCTTCCAAGATGCGCCTGAATCGGCCCGGCGGCATGGCATATCGCCTCGAAAGCGGTTTTTTTCTGGTTTTCGGTCGGAGACATTATGCTCAAAAATACAGTGGCGTTTTTAAGGTCCGGCGCGACGGTTACCTCGGTTACGCTCACAAGGCCGATAATGCGAGGGTCGGACAGCCTCTGAGAGATGGTGTCGCTTACCGACTCGGTAATTACGCGTGCGATTCTTTCCAGTCTTCGATTTGCCATATTATTGATAATTTTCCACAGTCAGGTCCTTAAAGTGCGCGGGCAATCTGTACGGTTTCGTAAGCTTCCATAGCATCGTCAACTTTGACATCGTCGCAGCCGGCGATTTTAATCCCGCACTCCAGGCCCGTGCGAACCTCACGTACATCATCCTTGAAATGCCTGAGAGTCTCAATGGAAAGATTGTCTCTGACGACGACATTGTTCCGGATAAGCCTTAATTTCGCGTGTTTGCTGACTAAACCGCTCGATACAAGACAGCCCGCGATGGTCCCGATGCTTGAAACCTTGAAAGTGTTTCGTACGACAAGTCTGCCGAGAATTTTTTCCTCGTATTCGGGGTCGAGAAGGCCTGTCATTGCCGCCTTGAGATCATCAGTAATACGGTAGATAATGTTATACAGTCTTATGTCAACACCGCCTGCGTCGGCAATCTGCCGGACACGTTCGTCGGGCACAACGTTAAAGCCTATGACGATTGCGCTTGACGCTTCGGCAAGAACCACATCGCCCTCGGTAATTCCGCCGACGGCCGCGTGCAGAATTTTGACCTTGACCTTGTCCGTGCTCAGTTCGGCCAGGTACTTTGTCAGAACATCGACAGAACCCTGAACGTCGGCACGGAGAACTATGTTGAGTTCCTTGATATTGCCGGCCTCGATTTGCGAGAAGAGATTGTCCAGTGTAATCTGCGAGCGTTTAGTCAGCACCTGTTCGCGGTTTAAAACCTGCTTCTGTTCGGCGGCCTGTTTGGCGAGGTTGGGGTCATCGAGGCAATAAAACCTGTCGCCGGCCTGCGGGACATCGTTAAGGCCTGAAATTTCCACCGGCATGGATGGCCCGGCCTTTTTTATGCTTTTGCCTCTGCTGTCGGTCATTGTTCTGATTCTGCCCTGAGCGGTGCCTGCCAGGACAACGTCGCCTTTATTGAGATGGCCTTCCTTGAGCAGCACGGTTGCGACCGGGCCGCGAGTTGGAGACATTTTCGCCTCCACGACCCAGCCTGTGGCCGGTACCGACGGGTCCGCTTTATAATCTTTCAACTCCGCAATGTAGTCGAGGTGTTCTATCAGTTCCTCGATGCCCTGGCCTGTAACGGCGCTTGTTTTGACAATTTCGGTGTTTCCGCTCCACTCGGCGGGCGTCAGACCGTGTTCCGCCAATTGTCCGTAAACGCGGTTTATATCCACCCCGGGCAGGTCGATTTTGTTCAGGGCCACGATGATATCAACT
>JBGSSG010000341.1:0-6460 GCA_041737185.1 Anaerohalosphaeraceae bacterium | reverse complement strand
ATTAACGAAAACCGGGCGTGCAGAATAATCACGCTTGAGGACCCTGTTGAATACATTTTTTCCCAGAAGAACTCGATGATATCCCAGCGGGAGATAGGCAGGGACGTGGACCGTTTTTCCGACGGGCTGCGGTCGATGATGCGCGAAGACCCGGACGTGATTTTCGTCGGGGAGATGCGGGACGCGGAAACGGTGTCGCTGACCCTTACAGCGGCGGAAACGGGGCATTTAGTCTTTTCGACTCTGCACACACGCGACTGCGTAGGGAGCATTACGCGAATCCTTGACTTTTTCCCGACAGGCAGACAGGAAGAAGTGCAGAACCAGCTTTCGCTGGGGCTTCGCAGCATAATCAGCCAGAAGCTGATTCCCCGCAAGGACGGCCAGGGCCGGGTACTGGCGATGGAAATCCTGACAAACAACTACGCCATCGCCAACCTGATTCGAAAAAGCAAGCTTGAGCAGATTTACTCGCAACTGCAGGTCAAGACCAAAGATACGCCCGAAGAAAGAATGATTACGATGGAACGGCATCTTTCGATTTTGGTCAAACGCGGACTGATTGATTTATTCGAGGCACAGAAATGGGCCAACGACACAAAAAGTTTCCAGGACGCAATGAACAGCGACGAAGACATCGACCTGAAATAGGACAAAGACATTTACGATTTACTATTGACGAAGGACGATTACAAAAGGTTCGTATTTTTTAGTTCGGAGTTCGGAGAAAAAGAGGGAAATCATTCCTTTCAAAAGGGCGGAAAAGAGGTTGAGGAAAAGCAGGGAAATTACTTGATGCTTTAAATTTTTCAGGAAAATATTTATGCCGACATACAATTATCAATGCGACGCATGCGGACATCTATTTGAACAATTTCAGTCTATCACTGCAAAAACGCTGAAAAAATGCCCCCGTTGCGGCAAACCAAAGCTTAAACGCACTATCGGCCTGACCTACTCGGAAAGCTGTAAAAGAATCGCCGAAAACGACGTACTTGCCGTAATTGACCCCCCATTGAATAACAAAACTAAAGATATGCGAGTTCCGGATAAGGAGGAAATTGCGCAGCTACCTCTTGGCGCACAGGTGGCTTTTGCGGCACGATGCGCCCGGCGGGTACAGCCACTTTTTACTTTCTACTGGCTGGATGCTCCAAAGAAACACATTGAGACGTTAGAAAAAGCGATTTCGATCGCGGAACGATTTGCCTCCGGGGATAAATCCGTCGCCGCTGGAGCCGCCTATGCCGCCGCCGCCGCCCGCGCCGCTTGCGATATCGCCAATCGTTATCAGGCTATCCCTAAGATGATGGGCCGAATGGAAATAATTTGTGAAAATCCGAAAATTCTTGTTGATGCTGCGCATAACGCCGCCAGCATCCGCGCACTGATTCACGCCATCGGCCAGCACATTCCTTATGATTCGATGATTATCATATTCGGCTGCAACAGCGATAAGGACGTCCGCGGAATGCTTACGCAGCTCCAGTACGGGGCCGACAAGGTAATCTTCACCCGCAGCAACTCGTCAAAGGCCGTCTCCCCGTACGACCTGGCCGAGATGTACACGGAGATTTGCGGCAAGATGTGCCAGGCCGTCCTGAGCCTTCCTGAGGCCCTGCGAATCGCAAAAAACGTAATCGTACGCGAAGACCTTATCTGTATTACAGGCAGTTTTTTTCTTGTCGGACAGGCAAAGGAATATTTCCCAAAATCTGGCCTTGCCAATCAAGTAGATTTTACAGTTAACACATGGAACGATTTGTACCTCAAAGAAATCCGACGTGATTTTGAAAAACTAATAATCGTTGCCAAAAAAGAAAAATGGAATGATGAAAGAACAATACCGCCGGAATTTTTTGGTTCGCTGTGGCCGGAGGGGAAACCTGAAGGATGGCCGGAAGAGACACTGCGGTCAGGTGTATTTTCTTTTGAACAGCCTGCGCTGGAATTTTATATCAAGCCGGGAAACGCTTCAAAAGAGACCATTCTTGAAGTTTTCAACGCACTGAGTGAATATCACAGGGCAGCGGGCGGATTCGGCCTTGAATTTACGTTTGATGGGCAATATGTCTATGCCAGAGATGGGGTCAATGTATGATTCCCTCCGAAACATTTCTGAAATGGCTGGCAAAACCTTTGATTGCGCTGCGGTCTCATGCAAAATTAATATGGGCTGCTACCCTTTCTACGGCGGACTTTCTGCTTGGAAATCTGGGTCTTTATGTAAAAGACCTGAATCGCATTAAAGAAGCAAAAATTGAAGAAATCGAAGCTGAAACGGACAAAAGGGTACTGGAAGCAGCGGAGATAGCAAACCGAATTACTCTGTCGAAACGTAATCAGGCAATCGAGGAAGTCGAGCAATTAGCCAATGCACAAAAAACAATCGCAGAAGCTAAAAAGATTGAAGCGGAAACCAGGACGCTTGAAACAAAAACTAAAATTATAGAACAGGTATCGCAAGCAAGGGTGGTTGTAAAACGAGCCGAAAATAGAATAAAAATGGCTGATGATCGCCTGCATAGCGCTCTTAAACAACTTCAGGAAGAAGGAGGAGAGTTTTATGTGGATAGCGAACAGCTAAACGGGATAATTCAAAGAGGGCTTCCTGGCGGGTTGAATCAGGATGAAGCTGATAAAGAGAAGCAGATTAAAAAGAAACCCAAAGGGAAAAAACCTAAAAAGGAAAAATAAGGGGTTCTGCTGTGCCTTTGGGGTATTTTGAGGAACAGCGGGCGGGGGCGAGGGCTGCGCAGGAGCGACATAAAAGCGTGTGTCCGGGCCGGCGATGGGCAGCACCGGCCCGGACATGGCCAAACGAGGTATGACAGGAAGACACAAATACAAGAATACAAGAACTCAAGAATACAGGAACGCAAGAATAAGAAACTGGCGGACTGATATCCCGCCCTCACGACTCTGGACTCACGACTCACGACTCTTATACGCCCCCGGCGCAGGCAAAACGCCCACACATTAAACTATAAAATAAAAAGCCGGACGGGTCAAGAGAATGAATAATGAATTAATGAATAATGGGGCGGGGGAAAAAGTTTTGAGTTTTGAGTTCTGAGTTAAGGAATCGCCTGCGGCGATAGCTGAAAAGAACAGATTCCTCACGCCGCCTGCGGCGGGTTCGGAATGACACACAGGGTGGTGCGGAATGACTGGGGTGAAAGTTATCCCCGCACTGACGGCCGGTGCTTAATTTTTTCTTTGCACCGCTGCGGCGATGGGTTAAACTGAACCGGCAATTCTGATAAATGATTCGATTAAAGTTATAAAGGACGGATTGGCTGAATAATGCGACTGCTGGAATTGACAGAACCGGAACAGGGGACGGAAGGAAGAAACTCGATATCCCTGTCCGAACAGGAATTCAGTCTGCCGGACAGCATAGGCATACTTCCTCTTCGCAGTGCAGTGGCGTATCCGGGGACGGTGATGCCGCTGGCGGTCGGCAGGGAGCGGAGCAGACGTCTTATCGCTGACATCAAGCCGCAGGAAACGATTTTCGGTCTGGTTGCGCAGAAAAATTCCGAGGTTGACGAGCCTGGGCCTGCGGACCTGTACCGCGTCGGGACGGCGGCGTCGGTGCTTAAAGTCATAAGAATGCCGCACGGTTCGGTCAATATCATCGTACACAGCCTTGTCCGGTTTAGAATAATCAAATTCATCCAGACCGAGCCGTATCTTCGCGCGCGTGTCGAGGCCATCCGGACTCGCACCCGCGTCACCAAAAAACTTCAGGCTTTAGTCGTGAACGTCCGCAACACCGCCAGTCGGGTTATGGCCTTAAGCCCCAATGTGCCGGAAGAGGCGGCGCTTATGCTTGAGAATATCCAGGAACCTTCCGAGCTGGCGGATTTTTTGGCGGCCACGCTGAACATCCCGCTCGCTGAAAAGCAGCTCCTGCTGGAAGAAACCAACGCCAATAAACGATTTGAACGAATCTCCGTTGCGCTGGCCAACCAGCTTGAAGTACTTGAGCTTAGCCACAAAATCCAGGGCCAGGTGAGAAACTCGATTGAAAAAAGCCAGCGTGAATATTTTCTTCAGGAAGAACTCAAGGCCATTCAGGCGGAGCTTGGTCAGGATGACCGCAAGACGGAGGAAGTCAAGGAGCTTAAGGAAAAGGTTAAAAAGGCGGGAATGCCTTCAAATGTCGAGAGCGAGGTTCTTCGGGAGCTGGAGCGTTTCGGCAAAATCCCGGCCGGTTCTCCGGAGTACGGGGTAATCCGGACGTATCTTGACTGGGCCTGCGACCTGCCGTGGTCGGTTAAGACGCCGGACATACTCGGTATCGAAAGAGCGCGGCGCATACTCAACCGCGACCATTACGGCCTTGAAAAAATCAAACGAAGAATCCTCGAATTTCTGGCCGTCAGGAAGCTCAACCCCGGCGGAAAGAGTCCTATTTTATGCTTTGCAGGCCCGCCTGGAGTGGGCAAAACAAGTCTTGGCCGGTCTATCGCACGGGCGATGGGAAGAAAATTCGTCAGAATATCGCTGGGCGGGATACGCGACGAGGCGGACATACGCGGTCATCGCCGAACGTATATCGGTGCGCTGCCGGGCAGAATACTTCAGGAGCTTCGCAAGTGCGCATCCAGGAATCCGGTTTTTATGCTCGATGAGCTTGATAAAATCGGCCAGGATTTCCGGGGCGACCCTGCCTCTGCGCTTCTTGAGGTACTTGACCCGGAGCAGAACAATTCCTTTACAGACCACTACCTTGACCAGCCTTTCGATTTGTCGAGCGTGATGTTCATAGGCACAGCCAACTACACCGAGCCGGTTCCGCCTGCGCTGGTTGACCGGATGGAGATTCTGCACCTGCCGGGATATACGCAAAATGAGAAACTGCAGATTGCCCGGCGGTATCTTATTCCGCGTCAGATGCGGGAAAACGGCGTCAAAAAAAATCAGCTTTCCATACCTGATTCGACGATACTGGCGATTATCGAAAAATACACCCGTGAGGCGGGCGTTCGGAATCTTGAGCGCACCATCGCGGCGATATGCAGACATGTGGCGACAAAAATCGCCGAGAGCGGAATAAAGCGTTTTTCGATAACACCGTCGAGGCTGGGCAAAATTTTGGGCGCGCAAAAGTTCGAGTCCGAAATCGCCCTTCGGACGGCGACGCCCGGTGTAGTAACCGGGCTTGCCTATACGCCTGCCGGCGGGGAAATTCTTTTTGTGGAATCGGCGCGTATGCCCGGCAAAGGAATGCTTTTGCTGACCGGGCAGATTGGCGAGGTGATGAAAGAAAGCGCGCAGGCGGCGTTTTCCGTCATCAAATCCGGCGCTGATGCGCTCAAAATTCCCGCGAGGGACTTTACGCGCAGCGATTTTCATTTGCACGTACCGGCAGGTGCAGTCCCCAAAGACGGCCCAAGCGCAGGGGTCGCGATGTTCACTTCGCTTTTGTCGCTGCTGAAAAATCACCCCGTTCGGCCAGATGTGGCGATGACGGGCGAAATCACGCTCAAAGGACTTGTCCTGCCCGTCGGAGGGCTGAAGGAAAAGATTCTTGCGGCCAAACAGGCGGGCATAAAGACCGTCATTCTGCCTAAAAGAAACAAAAAGGACATGGCAGATATCCCCTGCCAAGCCAGGACGGGCATAAAATTCATTTTTGTCAGCAAAGCCCAGGATGTTCTAAAGCACAGCCTGATTTGAGCGGCATTCTTTATCTGCACCACGGTTAGATTCGCACAAAAACGGTTTATTATAATCGCCACAAACTAACTCTGCTATATCTGTATATCGTTTTTTTTAATGAGTCTTACTTAAATGGCCCTGTGTTTGTGCCGATAAGAAGGTCGAGCACAGGAGAAGATTTATAAAATCCGCTGTGCCGAGATGGAAAGGGCGAAGTTGTGTTCCGAATAGACCAGTTGATATCTCAAACCCAGGCTGTTGTAAGCGGCCCATGTGAACTGATTGTGTCGCCTGATACTTCGGTTCAGGATGTTTTTGAGAAAATGGCGGCGGCGGGCTGTTCCACTGTCGGGGTAATGGCGGACGGCGACTGTGAGCCTGTAGTGCTGAATCGGGAACAAATTCTGCAGGGATTGATAGGTCAGGTCGATATTCTTCAGTATTCTTTGCAGGAGTTTCAAAATCAGCTTGACCAGTCCTTCGGCAGGGAGCCGCAGCATTTCGAACAGAAGGCATCGCCGGACCTTCAGGAGAAACTCAAACAAGCAGTGAAAAATATGTCCGAGGGCCTGATACTGATAGACCAGAAAGGGCGTATTGAGCTTGTCAACCCGGCTGCGAAAAAAATGCTCGGACTCGACGCCCAGAGCGACTTTCAGACTGTATGCAAACATATCGACCAGGTCGGCATTCGCTCACTGATGGCAAGCTCGACGCAGCTTCCGACCACATCGGGCGAGTTCAGGTTCAAATCTGCGCCCGGTCTTCTGCTGGAGGTTCGCTGGTCGTC
>JBGSSG010000310.1:0-1684 GCA_041737185.1 Anaerohalosphaeraceae bacterium | reverse complement strand
AAAATACTAATTTTCAAAATAAAAACCGCACATTAGCAGTTTTGGGCTGTTTGGAGTTTTGGTCCTTTGGATTTAGAGTTTGTTTAGAATTTAGGATTTAGTGCTTAGGATTTTTATACTGTTCTCAAAATTACTTGCGCTGTAGTATTAGAAGAATACAGGAATATAGGAATTACAGGTATATACGTAAGAATACAGGAGGCATAATGAGTACAATCGGCTTTATCGGCGGGGGGAATATGGCCCAGGCGCTTGTCGAAGGCATATTGCGGGCAGGTCTGGTTGCGCCGGGGGATATTATTGTTTCCGATATATCCGTATCAAGGCTTGAATTTCTCAAAAAGAGCTACCAGGTGCGGACAACGGCCAACAATGCGGAGCCTGCAAGTATGGCAGATGTTGTCATACTGGCGGTCAAGCCGCAGCAGGCTGAGGGCGTACTGGCTGAAATCGCAGGCAGGCTGCGACCCGATGTTCTTGTTATTTCGATCGCCGCCGGCGTTACGACCGCTTTGATTGCGGCAAAGCTTGGCGATGTACAGATTGTCCGGGTGATGACGAACACGCCGGCGCTTATCGGGCAGGGGGTATCGGCGATGTTTTCCGCGAACGCATCGAGAGAAAATGTTGAGTTCGCCAATAAATTATTTTCCTCCGCTGGCCTTGTTCTGACGGTGCCGCGCGAGGATTTGATGGATGCGGTTACCGCTGTAAGCGGTTCGGGGCCTGCGTACTTTTTCCTGCTGATAGAGCATCTGATTGAAGGGGCGGCCAGGCTGGGTCTTGACAGGGAAACAGCCGAAAAGCTGGTTCTTGAGACTGCCAAAGGGGCGGCGCTTCTGGCCCTTGACGCCGACAAAAAAGGTCAGAGGCCTGCGGAACTGAGAAAAAAAGTAACCTCCCCCGGCGGCACGACGGAAGCGGCCCTGAAAATTTTTGAAGAGCGAGGCTTTGCTGATATTGTGCTCAAGGCGCTAAGGGCCGCCTGTGAGCGTTCAAAACAGCTTTCTTCGCGATGAACGCTGTGTGTGGGGGGGGGCTATTCGACGATTATCGCCTCTGCCGGGCACTCGTCGGCTGCCTGCTGGACCGTATCCTCAAGTTCTGCCGGGACTGCATCAACAATCACCTCGGCCATAGAGTCTCCCATAGTGAAGACCTCCGGGCAGGTATCCACGCAAAGCCCGCACGCCGTACAACTATCGTCTATCCTGACTTTCATTCCCAGTACCTCTCTTTTGCGTTGGTTTGCCGATTGCCGCTTCCTTGCCCCCCGCAGCACCCAGGGGGCGACGGCGCCAAATTATAAGGTCATTTTCGAAAGGCGGGAAATCTTTTTTGTGGATTTTTTCGCATTTCCTGCTATATTGCGATTTTCGCAGGCCGGTGTCGCCGGCAAACTGCAAACCGGAATTTTTTGTGGTCGGGTCCCATGCAAACGCAGCGCGTGAATCTGGTCAGGCGGGGAACCGAGCAGCCATAAACGACCGCAGTGTTGTGCCGTGGCAAACCCGACCACCTGATTTTCAATTTCCAATTTTCTATCAGTACTGTCCCGTTATAAGTCGAATAGATATAATTGGTTATGTATATCGCTCTTTGAAAAGTTGTGAAAATCCGCAGGAAACAGGCTTTTTACGGGTGTTTTCTCGAAAAGCATAATGCCCAAAACTTGCAGAATCTC
>JBGSSG010000308.1:0-4608 GCA_041737185.1 Anaerohalosphaeraceae bacterium | reverse complement strand
GAAACAGATTTGTGCCGCGTTTTTACAGAAACATCTGGGTTCCGTTTTTTGAACCGAAGAGAAGGGTTTTACTGCTTGCCGTTGCCGTCTATATTGCCTTGTGCTGAACATAAGACACCTTGAACAGGGACGTTACGAAGCAGCCGGCCACACCCCGGCTGTTTTTTTGCGCCCCGGTCTTGTGATGCCGGCAGTCAGGCGGAAAAAGTGTACAAAAAAGCGGTCTGCCGCAGCAATTGTTCAATAACCCCTTTATTTCCCATAGGCAGGTGTTGGAAGGAGAGCTTTTATCAAGGGCTGATTCCATTGTCCTTCCGAGCGGTCATACAGGCCAAAACCCGCGCAGAATTCCCACCAGGCCCAGCTAAAATCTCTCTTTTGTGCCTGCATACGGACAAATGCGGCCCATCTCGCGCGGCTTTGCATATCGGCTTTTTCATACGCGCCGAACTCGCCAAGATAAATAGGCCTGTTGTGCTCTTTGCCCCAGGCCAAAGCAATGTCAAAATCGGCTTCGATTTGCATTTTCTGCTCGGCTGTGCCTTCCCATGTTGTGCCGAGCCATTTTTCGCTTTGCTGCCCGACCCAGGATGCGCCCTGGTGAGTGAAATGGAAAGGCTGGTAGTAATGAATGGTAACAATCAGCCTGCGGTCGTTCTCAGGCAGGTCAAGCTCGCTTAGTTTTTGAATCTGATTCCACTGGACCGGGCCGATGATTACAATCCGGTCCGGGTTGGACTGCCGAATGGCATCGAGGGCTTTTTGCGAAAGGTTATTCCAGCAGGCTGCGTCGAGCTTGTCGCAGGGTTCGTTCAGCAGTTCAAACAGAACTGTTTCGGGAGCGTTTTTGAAATGTTCCGCGATTTGGCTCCATAGAGCCGAAAATCGCCGGGCGCAAGCGGCAGGGTCAGCGGCGAGCTGTTCGTAGTGGTGCATATTGACCACGATTGCCAGATTGTTTTTTGCCGCGCAACTGACCGCCCAGTCAACACGTGCGATGAAATTGGGGTCGATGGCATACGGCGGATTTTCCGCAGCGTGAGCCGACCATCGGATGGGCAGGCGGACGGAGTCAAACCCCGCGGATTTGATAAGCTCAAAATGACGCTCTTCAAGGACTACGCCCCATTGGCCTTCTTTCGGGGCTTCCAGGGCGTTGCCTAAGTTGACGCCGCGTCCAAGCCGGCGGTTAATTTCGAACGGGTCGGCGCAGTACGAAACGCTTTGACAAACAAGCAGTGCCGAAAAAAAGAGTCTGATTAAAGATGCGTATTTCACGGTTATTTTCCTTTTTACGGGCGATTTGAAACTCAGTCGTTTTTTCCGCAGCATTTTTTGTATTTTTTCCCGCTGCCGCAGGGGCAGAGGTCGTTTCTGCCGACTTTTTCTTTTTCAAGGCGGATGGTCTTGGTCTTTTGTTCTCCCTGAGGCGCAGTGGCGGCGGCGCGCTGCCGGGCGGCCATCTCGAACTGCCCGACCTGGTCGTGCGAAGCGCTGCTTACCTGCCAGACGTTTCTTGCACGCGCCCCGGCCTCAAGACGGACTTTGAAAATAATGTCGCTCACGCGGTCGGCAATGGTCTGGAGCATCTCGCTGAACATCCGGTAGCCTTCGTGCTTGTATTCAATCTTGGGGTCGCGCTCGGCATAAGCGCGAAGCATAATGCTTTCCTTGAGATGGTCCATCGCGTAGAGATGGTCCTTCCAGGCGGAGTCGTAAATCTGAACCAGGACATATCGTTCAAGGTCGGCAAGCTCTCGGCGGAGAAAATTCCGGCCGGCCTCAAGAAGGGTTTGTCGCGCCTGTTCTTTTTCAGCGAGACTGTCGGGTTTAAGCTCCGCCTGATATCGCTGATTCGCCCAGAGGGAAAGCTCCCCCGGGTCGCGGGATTGCGCGAGGCGATTGTCGATTTCCTCAGTCAGCAGGGAACCATTCCAGGACCGGCTAAGCTCCAGAAGCCGCTGATGTATGGCTTTGGGGGACATTTCCTGGAACTGTTCGGCGGTGAAAGAGGTCAGGTATTTTTTGTTGGCCCAGTCGGCAAGAGCGGAAAAAGCATAAACGTTCGGGCCCTGCGGACCGAAAACCATACTCATCGCGAATTCGACCGGATATTCGATTTCACGCTGCAGGTATTTTTGTTCCACAGCCTCCAGAAGGTCTTTTTGCACCTGCGATATCTGCTGGTTTTTCAGGCGATTAATATCGAGCAAGATGCCGAATCTGGCCTGCACCCAGTTCACGAAGGTTTTAACGGAGAAGTTTTCGCCAAGAAAGATGTTAAGGCGAGATGCGTCTTTTTTATCAACTTGAGCCAGGGCGGCCTCGACGAGCGTCTGCTGAATTTCCTCGGCGTTCATTTGGCGCAGTTTGCCGACGGAAAGCCCGGCCGAGAACGCGCTCATCGCCCATTTTGACAGGGCCTCTAAGTTCCAGGTTTTCGGGTCGCCGATGTCTTCAAGGTATTCGCCGAGGGAGACCGAAATTTCCTCTTCGATATTTTTCCTGGTTTTTTCGCGGATAAGCTCCTCGATTTGCGGCGATTCCAGACTTTCGATACGGCGGGGTTCAATATCGACGCCGAACTCCGTTTTTGCCCATTCAGCTATACATTGCCAGGGGTATTCGGGGCCGAGAATGTTTTTGCAGGTTTGTTCAATGATTTGATCGAGCATCTGCCTGACGGTCTGTTTGAGGTCTTTGCCCGCCAGGAATTTCCGCCTTCCCGAATAGAAAATTCGTCTCTGGTAATCCATCACCTCGTCATATTCGAGCAGGCTCTTTCGGGCCTCGAAGTTTCGCTGTTCGACTTTTTTCTGAGCGCGTGCGATGCCCTTGCTGATGCGGCCGTGGTAGATTGGCTCGCCTTCCTGCCAGCCGATAAGGGACAGCGCTTTTACGGTCCAGTCCGGTGCGAATACGCGCATCAGGTCGTCGTCGAAAGACAGAAAGAATGCGCTTGAGCCGGGGTCGCCCTGCCTGCCGCATCGGCCGCGGAGCTGGTTGTCGATACGCCTGGCCTCGTGGCGCTCGGTCCCCAGAACGTGCAGTCCGCCCAGGCCCGCCACGCCGGGACCGAGTTTTATGTCCGTTCCCCGGCCTGCCATATTGGTGGCGATGGTTACGTTGCCGCGCATCGAACCGTCACGCGCCTTGTGCTGATGGCCCGCCTTTTCGACAATGGCGGCTTCGCGGGCGTGCTGCTTTGCGTTGAGGACTTCGTGCTCCAGGCCGTATCGCCCGGACAAAGCGGACGAGAGGGCTTCGGATTTTTCAATGCTCACCGTTCCGACCAGGACGGGTCTGCCGGCTGTGCTTATGCGGAAAATCTCCTCGACGATGGCTGCGAATTTCTCGCGGATGGTTTTGTAGATGAGGTCGTCCTGGTCGTCGCGGACGCAGGGCTGGTTTGTCGGTATCGTGATTACGTCAAGTTTGTAGATGTTCATAAATTCGTCGGCTTCGGTGGAGGCGGTTCCGGTCATACCGGCGATTTGTCCGTAGAGCTTGAAGAAGTTCTGCAAAGTAATTGTGGCTAAGGTCTGCGTTTCTTCCTTTACCTGAACGTTTTCTTTTGCCTCCACGGCCTGATGAAGCCCGTCGGACCACTGCCTGCCGTGCATAAGACGACCCGTGAACTCATCGACGATTATGATTTTGCCGTCGAGGACGACGTAGTCTTTTTCCTTTTCGAAAACGATATGTGCGCGAAGGGACTGTTCCAACAGGTGCGGCCAGTCCATATTCGAGCCGGTGTAGAAAGAACCGAGACCGGCGATTTCCTGGGCGGCCCCGATGCCTTCGTGCGTAAGGTGAACGGCCTTGCGGTCAATCTCGACTTCGTAGTATTGCGTCATCCCCGGCAGCCGCGAATCGGCTTCTTCGATTTCTTTTTCCGTTTTTTCAATCGCTCGCTGGGCTTTTTCGGCACGACCGGCGTCTTTTGATTTTTTCGCGTCGGACAGCTCTCCATGTGCGTTTGCCAGACTTCTCTGGGCGCTGTCGAGCTGGTTTTTGAGACGGTCATAAGAGCTTTGCATCGCGATAATCTGCCGGGCGACGGAGTCGGCCTTTTTGTATCTCGATACGTCGTCAAGGGCCGGGCCTGATATTATCAGCGGCGTGCGGGCCTCGTCGATGAGAATCGAGTCCACCTCATCGACAATCGCGTACTCCAGCGGGCCTTGAACCATCTGTTCTATGGACAGTTTCATATTATCGCGCAGATAGTCGAAGCCGAACTCGTTGTTAGTGCCATAGGTTATGTCGCAGCCGTACTGGGCTTTTCTTTCGTCGCCGATGGTATCCATATCCGCCTGTATCGCTCCGACGGTAAGCCCCAACGCGCGATAGACCGGCCCCATCCATTCGGCGTCGCGTTTGGCAAGATAGTCATTGACGGTTATGATGTGAACTTTTCTGCCGGTCAGATAAACAAGATACGCGGCCAGCGTGGCGACCAGCGTTTTGCCTTCGCCTGTGGCCATCTCGGCGATTTTGCCGTCGTAGAGGACGTTGCCGCCGACAAGCTGAACGTCAAAGTGACGCATATTAATGGTCCGCCGGGCGGCTTCGCGGACAACAGCGAAGGCTTCTGTGAGGATTTGT
>JBGSSG010000307.1:0-4173 GCA_041737185.1 Anaerohalosphaeraceae bacterium | reverse complement strand
CGGCAATCGGAACAGAGTATACGGACCAACTGCTGGTTCACTATAGCTTCCAGAGTTTCTGCCGCAAGGGTCTGGTCGCCGACCAGCTTCAGCCATTTTTCCATGGTCTCGACAACGCTGGCGGCCTCGAAAGTAACATACATAATTTTATTGTCCTTGACCGCGGCGCAGGCTAACTTGGCGCTTTGCGGGTCGTCGCAGTCGGCAGCCCCAACGATGTCGGGCCCTCTTCGGAGCACCGATTGCAGCTTGCGCGAGTATGTCGCGGTGCCTGTATCGCTCATCGTGAATTCGTGCTGTGTGATGTTCGGCAGGTCGGCGATTTTTCGCTTTTCGAGTGTATTAATGTTGTTCATATAGGGATCATGAGTACCCAGCATTGTATAAAACGTCGTCGTAAGGCCGCTTTGTCTGGGCCCGGAGAGAATGACCAGCCCGCTCTTGATTTCTCTCAGGGAACGGATGGCTTCAAACTGGTTTTCATTCAGGCCGAGTTCTTCGAACTTCCGGCTTCTGTAATTCTCTATGTACACCAGGCGCACCTGTTCGCCGGCCGTGGAACCGGCGGTATTGACCTCCCACGAGCTTTTCCTGGCCCAGTCATTGTCGCGAGTTACCGCAAATGTGCCCTTCTGAGGTTTTCGTTTTTCTTCGATATCCAAATCCGCCAACTGCTTAAGGAATCGTAAAAGCGTATTGACTTCCTCACGCGGTTGTGCGGACTGTTTGCTTATGATGCCGTCAATCTGAAAATAGACCGAGTATTCCTCTTTTTCCGGCCTAAGGATAACCTCGCCGGCCCGGCGACAAATGGCCTCGTCCATAAGCTCGCAGGTCAAAATAAAACCTTCCGCCTCGGGGCTTTTGGATTCAGGAAGGGGCACTTCGTTATTGTTGGCCGTGGTGAAACTCAGGCCCCTGCCGGCCTTTTCAATCTTTTTCCGGGGATTTGCGAACAGGTTCGACAACTGCTCGGCGGTCAGCACTTTTTCAAAATCCGCCACTTTCGAATTGCGATGCATTACGTACACCGCGAACACGGCCGCCACGCAAATTATGTAAATCATTATGCCTATTGCAAAGACCGGAATTATCAGCCACAACCATAGCGAAACCGCACCCGCCGCCGCTGCCGCTGCCGCCCATAGCCGCCGATCCGTTCTCACCGCCTGGGTGTCCATCCACACCCAGTTTACCAGCGCCAGCCACAAAAACAGCCCTGCGGTAAAAGCCGCAACTTTTACGATGCTGACGTACTGCCCGTAATTAACCACAGCTAAAAGCACAGCCATATCTTGCAATCCCTAAATCGCATTCATACCCGGCTACATAATACCCGAAGCGGATGTTCGGATACCCTTGAGAGCCATTTTCAATTCCTCAACGTTGGGAGCGTACTGCAGTGCCACTTTCAGTTCAATCCATTCATTTTCAACCAGAGACCTCAGGCTTTCGATGGCGTCTATCATCCCCTCCCCGGAGCCGGCCCGAATCGCCGTCGGGATGTCGGCTTCTCTTTGGTCGCTGATAAGTTTTCGAATAATCGGAGTCCGAATCAGCACCTCAACGGCAGGTATCCTGGGCGTGTCCTTTTGAATCCCAGGCAGCAACTGCTGACTTATGACCGCCCGAATAGTCAGTGCGAATGTCTGACGGGCCAGGTCGCGCTCTTCCTGGGGAAACAAATCGAGAATACGCTGGATGGTTTGTGAGGCGTTGTTTGCGTGCAGAGTGCCAAAAACCAGGTGCCCTGTTTCAGCGGCCCGCATCGCCGCGGTCAGTGTCTCCCTGTCGCGCATCTCGCCTACCAGCACAACATCAGGGTCCTGACGCATAAGGCTTCGCAGAGCGTCCTCCCAGTTGGGTACGTCGATGCCGATTTCCCGCTGCGATACGATGGATTTCTGGTCAACGTGCAGGAATTCGAGGGGGTCCTCGATAGTAACGATATGGCATGCCCGTGTGCGGTTGATATAGTCTATCATAGAGGCGATAGTCGTGCTTTTGCCGCAGCCGGTGGGACCGACCACCAGAATAAGTCCATCGTGCGTAGTGTCGGCTACTTTCTCGACTACCGCAGGAAGGTGCAGCTTTTCAAAAGGCGGAATTTTACTGCTGATTCGGCGGCCCGATAAGCTTACAAAACCTCGCTGGCGAAACGCGTTGATGCGGAAACGGTCGAATTTACCTACCTGATATGCAAAATCCAACGCGCCGTTTTCAAAAAAGAACTGCTTTTGCTTGTCCGTCATAATCTCGAAAACAAGGTCCTCGATTTTCTGTTCGGTCATCGCCTCGCCGGTAGTATGCCTCAGCTTGCTGCTTATACGCATAATCGGCGGCATCCCGACCTTGAGGTGAATGTCGCTGGCCTCGGCCTTTATGGCAGCCCGAAACAGCTTTTCAATCTCGGGAATCGCCTCAGTATGCAGATGACTGTCTATTGGTTGATGCGAGGGCATTCACATATTCTTCAAAAGAGGTTTTTTGTCAGCAATTTATCCGCTCAATGACCAAAAACCCAGAGCTTTTGGTCTCGGAAATCAGGACACAATTATAGCTTAATTTCAATTCCTGTCAACGGTCTCCTGCCGGCGGAATTTCAGCCTGCCGGTTGTTTTATTCTTTACCGACCGACCGGATACCGATACAATACTATCACATAGTTTGGGAAACAGGCAATGGAAATGAGGATTTTTTCGATGAAAACTGCGGTTATTTTTTTCGTATCCTTAGTTATGTCAGGGATGATTCCGGCAGTTGCCGCCCCCAGGCCGGCTATCGTTCAGGGGCCAAGAGAATGGACTCTCGATGTCGTCTATGACCAGCCTGTGCAAATCAGCGTCAGACTGCCCGGCAACCCGCAGCCCAGACAATTCTGGTATCTTATCCTCTCGCTTACAAACAACAGTCCCAGCCAGGACCTCCCCTTTTACCCTGCCTGTGAACTTACCACCGATACTTTTCAGCTCATACCCGCCGGCAAAGACGTCCAAACGGCTGTCTTTGAAAAAATCAAGCTAAAGCATCAGGGCCGGTATCCTTTTCTTGAATCGCTTGATTTTGTTGACCACCGAATCCTGCAGGGCAGGGACAACAGTCGGGACATAGTGATAATCTGGCCCGATTTTGACCCCGCCGCCACGCAGATTAATCTCTTTATCGCCGGCCTGAGCAATGAAACCGCCGTTATCGAACACCCAATACAGAAAGACCCAAACGGACAGCCTTTGAAGATTTATCTGCAGAAAACCCTGCATTTGAAATACTCTATCGGGGCCGACAAAGCCCTCCGCAGCGATGCCCAGTTGAGCTTTACAGGCCAGGACTGGGTGATGCGATGATTTGTTAGACGTTCTAACCTGCCATTTGGCTGATGGGGTATAAGGAATGGCGCCGGTCTGTTTTGTCCTGTCCAATCTGTTTATAGCGGCAGCTTCTGCAGCGCTGGTTGCGCTGATTTTCCCGCGCCGTTCTTTTCTGCTGCGTTTGCTGGCAGCGGGCGTATTGTTTCCCGTGCTTGTTTTATGGCTCATCCTGGCCCTTGGTTTGGCAGGGACGCTCACGGCTAATTCCGCTTGTCTTGCCGCTGCGGGTCTGTGCGGCCTTGTGGGGGTGTTATGGTACCGGAAAAAGAAGTCTTCAGGACTTGTTTTGAAAATTTCAGTAAAATTACTGTTGGGGCCGCTGCTTTTGCTTGTGTTGGGTCTGGCCTGCGGTCTTTTTGCCGGCCGATTTGTCTTTAACGGCACGCATTTTTCCACCGACGACCTTTCCTATCACGCCGCTGCACCGGCACACTGGATTCAGTCAGGGATCATTTATACAGGGCCTTGCAATTACCATTATCACAATCCTTATAACGCAGAAACGCTGGCCTGCTGGATGATGCTTCCCTTCGGACAGGATGGCTTTGCTTTTCTTGCCGGACTATACTGGCTTGCACTGTCCGTGCCGGCCGCGTTTGTTTTATTCAGCCGGGCGGGTCTTGACAAAAAATGGTTTCTGCCGGCCGTTTTGCCCTTTTTTCTTTCGAACATTGTCCTCACCCAGGCTACCTGGACCTTCAGCGCAGTCGATTTAGCGGCGCCGGCAATGATTCTTGCGGATATAGCGGCCTTGACGGGCCTGCCCCATAAAGAGCCAAACGACTCAAAAGACAAAACAGGCCCC
>JBGSSG010000299.1:0-11125 GCA_041737185.1 Anaerohalosphaeraceae bacterium | reverse complement strand
AATCCGCCGCGGCGGATAAATCCGTGTCTAAAATAGAAAATAGAAAATAGAAAATGAATTAATATGCGGACAGATAAAAAAAGAAAAAAAGTTGCAAAAGGCACGGCCCTTATTCTTGTCGTGGTGGTTACCGTTCTGCTTGCGGCCATCGGCGTGATGTTCGTTATGGTCAGCAGGATACAGAATATGACGACCCTCGGCCTGGCCGACGCAAAAGACCTCGACTCGGCGGCACGCAGCGCCGTCGAAAAAATCAATACCGTCCTGGTCAAAGACCTGTTCGGCAACGACCTGAACGCTTCTGTCATCTGCGACAATTCCGCCGGCAACGAGCCGTATGACCACAGTTTGGCCGACCCCTGGTTAGCAAGTCTGGAGCCGGTTTTGCACGACCAGCGGGTTCTGACAGACCCGACGGATGACTGGTACAAATGGCCGGCCATAACCAATTTAACCGTCGGGACCGCAAACTTTGTAAGCCCACAATGGGATTTGATTTTAAGAGACAGCAGCGGCGGCCCCTGGACTCTTCCTCAATATCTTGGAATCGTTCCGGATTATCAGGAGTTTGACGCAATATTGCAACAGACGCCGGAATATGTCCGGCAGCATCCGGATATGGCGATTGGTCTGCCTGCTGATGCCGACGGCGACGGCGTGGCCGACAGCATCTGGATTAAGATGGACAATCTTTCCACAAGCAAGGGAAAACCCGTCTTTGCCGCCGTGCGAATCATCGACAACTGCGCAATGCTGAACCTCAACACCGCCTTCAAAAACGATGCTGCTCTGCCGGGTACCGGCAGTTATTTGAGCGAAGTGGATTATGAAACATTTTTGAGAGGCCGTGAATCTGACCCCGCCAATCCGGTGGACAGGGATAATTTCCGAAAGGCAAGAAAGGCTGACGGAACTTATAATCCCGCTGTTGATACACCGACAAAGTACCAAAATGATGTAATTTTGAACATTGAAAACCCCGGAACCGGCTACAGTCTGTTCGACATCGGCGATGAACTGGAAATCCGCAACCGGTTTCTTCTCAGCGGTAAAACCATCGCCCGATTTGAAAGAACCGATATCGGTCATTATACATTTGACGCTTTCGGCGGCATCTATGCGGCGCTAAGTGTGCCTCGGGAGTCATCCAATTTCAATGAATGGAAAATGCGTCTTAACCTGCGGAATTTCGATATATCCTCTGTCATTGATCCTGCGGTGGATAAGCCGTATTACTTTGACCGGCGGCATGTGTGTACGTTCTACAGCTTCGACAGGAATCTGCTGACAGGCGGCTATGCTTTCCTGAGCGGCGCGTCGGAAACCGTTAAAAACTATTTCCGTCCGGCCAATCACAGGCCGATTAATCTTGGACAATTGACCTTTGCCAACAATCCTGACAGCAGAAAACAGATTGTGTATCTGCTCTATGCGTTTCGTGAGCATTTTCTTGACGAGGGTTTTTCTACGGTACAGGCTGCTCGAAAAGCCGCGCAGATAGTCGCAAATATGATTGATTATTATGATGATGCTGACCCGACAAGGCAGGGACCGTTTTTCTCCGCCGCTTACGGCTCGCAGAAAAATCAAAACCCGACGTTTATCACCCGTGCGATTATACGTCAGCTTGTTCTTGACGCAAGCGGCAGCGCGATAGATATCGGCCAGTACCCGACATCGCCGCAAAGCGATTATGAATTCTGCCTCGGCCTTTCCGATACCGCCGCAACGCCGCCCGGGCAGCTTGAAACGGTCTATGGCTATGAGCGTCAGCCGTTCATCGCCGAGGTCTATTGCAATTATAATTCCGGCGCAGGCGGGGCGCAGGCATTTGCCATTGAACTGCTCAATCCGTACCAGAATTCAAACGGACAGATTCCTCTTCAGGGCTGGCAGATTACCGTCGGTACACAGACCTTTGCGCTGAATAACCCCGCATATGTTATCTTCCCTGCGACTTCCGATACCGCACCGGGCAGGGTAGTTTTCTGGGCCGAGAATGTCGGTTACTCCGTGCCGTACAACGGTACGAATTTTAATCTTACCGGTTTCGGTCTGGGTACGCAGCTTCTTAGCGGCGACCAGACGATAAAACTTCAACGACCTGACCCCGCAAACGCCGGACAATTTATTACTGTTGACCAGACAACCGACACACAGACAACCCAGCTTATCGCAGGCGGCGTTCGGGTAAGCAAACGCGACGACTCCGGCTGGAAGTTTGCCAACAGGCTCGCTTATGCGCCCGCCGACGGGATACCTCGGCTGGGCTTTGCCAATAACGTAATTTCCGCTCGTGCCGGTTTCCAGTTGCCCGTTGCAAATAAGCTTGAGACATTTGCCACGCTCTGGATGTTCCAGAAAGCCGCCTTTCTCGGCAGCAGTTTCGGTACAACGCCCGATCCGATTACACAAAAGATTGCCGCGGCGACAAGAGAATCTGATGTCCGTTTCGACCCCGCCGCCGACGCAGGCCTGCTTAAGTACATCTGTTTTCTTAATCGCGGTAACGGAATGACAAACGAACACAACGACGGTACGCTGCCGGGCAGAATAAACGTCAACACCGCCGCAAGGCCCGTTCTGGCCGCCGCGATTGCCCCAGGCCTTGCCGACCCCAATCTGCCGGAACTGCTCACTGAAATTATACAGAATCGGCCTTACCAGAATCTGGGCGATTTGCTGAAAATAGACGGTATGAAAAAATATGTCCTGCAGTCGGGCCTTAACGTTGGCGACCAGAGCATCGACAACGACATTGAAGAGCGGGACTGGATTCTTGGCCGCCTTGCCAACATCTACACCGTCCGAAGCGACACATTCACCGCGTATATACTTGTGCGGCTCGGCGCCGACGGGCCGCAGAGGCGAATGATGGCCATATTCGACAGAAGCAACGTCTGGAAACCATCCGACAGGCCCAAACTTGTCGCCCTGCACCCTGTACCTGACCCGCGGTAGTACATAGTAAAAACTTTGGCGCAAAATAAAAACGCCGCCTTTTGATGAGAAAGGCGGCGTTTGTTTTTACGATTGTCGCAAGGCCAATCCTATATTTTCAAAATCTTTTCCACGGCAACCTTGACGGTATTAGGGTCGTGATAGCCGCTCTTGACGTCGCGGATTACGCCGTCGGCGTCGATAAAGAAAGTCGTCGGAATGGCCTTTACCTGGTCAAACGGGTCGGGAAGTTCCTGTTCCCACGACACAACGGCATAGTTAATCCCGTTTTTGTCGGCAAACTCCTTTATCTTGTCCGCAGGCTCACTGGACACCCCGATAATCGCAAGCCGGTCTTCTTTATAAAGCTTGCGAAGCTCGATGATATCCGGCACCTGCTGCCTGCACGGCGGACACCACGTCGCCCAAAAATCCAGCATCACCGCCTTGCCCTTAAGTCCCGCAAGCGAAATCTCTTTGCCGGAAATATCCTTCATTTTCATTTCAGGCGTTGTTTTGCCGATAAGAACCGCCAGCGGCTCTTCCTGCTCCTGGGCCGCTGACGACCCCTGTTGCCTCTGAGCGTTCTGCTGCCGGTAGTATTCCATCTGTTTCTGCTGAACCTGCATAAAGATTCTAATGACTTCCGCCAGGTGCTCCTTGGGCATAGCTATTACGCACTTGGCCGAGCCGTTGCCCATATAGCCGCCCATCGCAAGACAGCTTGTCGTGGTTGTGTCGATGTCCTTCCAGAAATCAGGCATAGTCTGTCCGAACTGGGCTGTCATCTGATTTGTCATAGAAGACAATCCTTTCACCAGCCGGATGATGTTCACTGCTGTGACCATATCGGCCTTGCCGGCATCCGGCAGCGTCTTCAGTGCAATTGCGATATCGCCGCTTGCTGCTGCCGCAGGCTGGCCCGAACGGTCTATCATAGCCTTTAGTTTTTCCTTCGCCGCCGGTCCTGCGCTCATAAAAAACTTATCCGGCCCGTAGGCGTAGTAATATTCAAAGTTTTTGCCCATCGCTTGCGCCATCATATTCGGGTCCTGTCCGGGCATATCCGGCCAGGGCATCTCGATACTTAAGCTGTCTATCGGGAGAGTTTTATATGTTTCAACGCCGGGTTTATATTTCATCGCTTTCCACATAAATACATCCGACAAGGTCATACTTTCCTCAATCAGCTTGCGCACTGCCGCCCCGTCTTTGACAGTGGCAACTTCGGCAAGCTCAAACGGCGGCTTGCCCGCAACATAAGAAAACGAATACGCTATCTCATCGCCGGATGCACGCATCGCCCGCGAAATGAGCGACTTGACCTTGTCAACATCCTCCGGCTTGAGATTCGCCTCTGGCTGGGCCGCCAGCATATCGATATACACATAATAAAATTTGCGCAGACTGCTCTTATTCAGTTTCGCAAGTGCGCATACCCCCGCAGGCTCATCCAGCCAGCCGGCAAGACTGAAACCGTCCGAAATCGACGCGTCCCTTACCAGCATTTGCGCAATCTCGGTGTCGGCCTTTGCGGCAAACTCAACCTCGGCGGTCATAAGCTGCGCCGAAGGATTTAACGATATCGTCAGCCTGTCCGATTCTGCCATCGCCTTTTGCGAAAACTTGAGCATCGCCTTTATGTGCGGCTGAAACTTCCCAAAGAAAGTATCGCTGAGTTTGGCCATAGACTCGGTCGCTTTTGCCAGCCCTTCTTCAATCTCGTCATTGTAAAGTTCCGAAAGGGCGGCAAGATTGCAGTATGCCCAGGCAGGCTCGGCACCGGCCTTTTTGGCAACAGCGGAATCCAGCTTGCCCGCCAGAGAGCCTTTTTTCTCTTTAATCAGCCTGCCGAAATCAAGCAGTTCCTTCCGGCTCGCTGCCTGGCTGACTGCGATGAATTTCCGCTCGGCAAACGGCAGAACCGCCAGCTCGCCCATCGGGGCATTCGGCGCCGCAAGTATGAACACTCCGTTGGGGTCGGGCGTTAAAAACTTGTTTTCCTTCATAAACGTCTGGCCGTCGGAAAGCGGCACGAGGAATACAGCGAAAAGCTCCTTGCTTTCTTCCCCCGGCAGCTTTTGCACCGCCATCGCAAACGTGCCCTGCATATTAAGCCCTGTAAGCATCGGGTCCCCGAATACTCCGGCCATCTGCATAGTGGCCAGCATAGATAAACTCACTGGCACAGGCGAAGCCCCGGCAAGGTACTGGTCAAGCTGGCCGAGTGAGGCTTGAAAGTTGTTCACCCGCACGCACACAAGGCAATCCGCAGGCAGCATCTCCAGCAGCGCATCGCCGGCAGGTTCTTCGGCAATTGCCGGACTGCAAAAACAGAATGCCAAAACAAACAGCACAAAAACAGCAGATACTCTCTTCCGGACCATTTTGAAACCAGTTTTCATTATGAACCTCCTTAAAATAGTGAATTAGACTTACATTTCCCATATTGGCGAATTAATCCGCCAGGGTTTACCCGCCGTAGGCGGGGCGGATAAAACGCATGGCTACGCAACCAAGCGTTCCAATCCTGCAATAATATCAAAATCTTTCTCGAATTGCACCGATTTTTATCAACTTCTCTTCGAGTGTCCTCAATGGCCAGTCCTTTATCTTCTTTGGCAAAGCCAATCATGTAGAGAAAATTACGCGGATTAGTAATTGTGGAAAATAAAAGTCGTGAAATAATTTGGGTTTTGGGGTATTTTTTTTGTTTGGTTTTTGGGCGAAAAGCGGGTTTATGGGGGTGAAAAGCGGGATGTGGATATTGTTACTCCGTAGAATTTGGGCAAAACACTGGGTTAAAGTATGATGAAAATTGGTACTTTTTCGTGTTTTCGATGCTTTTTGATGGTTTTTTAACAGTTTTTGCTGCTTTTTGTGTACTTTTTGAGCGCAAAGTTTCAAGACTAAACAATTCGGCAACTGCCGAAGGAGATTGACGATTTACGATTGCCGATTGTAAAAAAAGTAATCCGCCGTCGTTAAAACTATGGCGGACAAGTTGGCGGGTCTTCGACCCTGTGGAAAAGTTCTTTTGTGTTCATTCTCGAAGCGAGCTTCTGCGATGACCCCAAAAGATTTTTCCGTGTGTGCTGACGCACACTGCAAAACCGAAAAGCAATTGACGATTGTCGATCCGCCTAAGGCGGACAAGTGGATGATTGAAGGAGCAAGGACACAGGAACTCAAGACGATTGACGATTGAAAAAGCAGCGGGAAATTGTTATACTGGCAGTATAATTATTGTTGGGTATTGAAATAATAACTAAGTGAGCAGAAATGATACGTCGCTATTACAGTTCAAGAACCAAACTCATGAGTCTCACCCTCGAAGAACTCTACTGGAAACTTCAGAATCTGTACCTCCTATTTCGCAATAAGGACTTCTTCAAAGGGAAAACCGAGATCGTACGACTTGTAGACGATATCCCTGATACAATTAAACATGAAGCAGCACTGGTTCTATCCTTCGAGCTATTTCCTATCGCAGAGTGGCCACAGGAGGACATAACAGAAGACCATATCTTCGATGCGATTGAATTCTTCTACGATCACGTTTCCAAACCTGGCGAATTGGTTGGGATGACGACAGATACGGGATTTAACTATGAAGATTACGGTGATTACGATGCTCAAGCGGGACAAGAAGAATTCAGAAATAAAGCTAATACGTTTCTTGCCGACTATAAGGCCGGATTTGAACTGACCAAAGATGGTATTATTTTGGCACTGGGTACAGATGGACTTCAACACATCTTAGACGCAGAAATCATCCTCTACGACGAAGCAAATGTTGACAGCAAGGTTCGAAATGCAATTGCAAAATGGCGAAACCGTCAATTGTCTCTGTCAGATAAAAAGGAAGCCATACGTGAACTTGCCGACGTATTCGAGTGGCTCAAAAAGACCAAAGGGCTTAGCGACGTACTGGACGGGAAGGATGAGTCGGCGATATTTGATATTGCTAACAACTTTAGCATTCGCCACCACAACCCGAGGCAGAAAACGAACTACGACCAAGCAATTTGGTATTCGTGGATATTCCATTTCTACTTGGCGACGTACCATGCCGCCATTCGGCTACTGATCAAGAAAGAGAAGGGCACGAAACGTCCGGCAAGTTAAATTCTGCGGACGCGGTAAACATCGTCATTGAGCTTATTCGTTCCGGTGAAATCCGAGCAAGAAGCCGCCGACTTTGCTCACGGCAATGAACCGCCGAAGGGGGGTCAGGAATCCAGAAGACCCTGAGAGTGCTCAAGCTGCTTTTTAACAAAATCGAGAAACTGGGCGGCGTCGGCGCCGTTGACAATCCTGTGGTCAACGGACAGATTCAGATTTATTTTTTTTCGTATTTGCACCGATTCCGGGCCGTCCGGTACGGCCATTTCAAAAATCCGGCCGACGCCGAGAATGCTGCACTGGCCGGGGATTACTATGGGGATAAAGGAATCAATGCCCAGCCCGCCGAGATTGCTGACGGTTATGCAGCCGCCTGTAAGGTCGTCAATGGTAAGGGCGTTTTTGCCGGTGCGTTCAATAAGGTCGCGGCGATAGTCGCTGATTTGACGAAGATTTTTTGAGCCTGCGTCGTGAATTACAGGAGCGATATGGCCGTTGTCGGCGGCAATGGTCAGTCCGATGTCGATACTGTCGGCAAGGTAAATGCAGTCCGTCCCAAGCCTGCCCGTCATAATCGGATAGTGCTTAAGACCCCCGGCAAGGGACAGTATGATAAAGTCGTCGATTGCATATTTTCCATCCGGCCCCCTGTTCAGTTCTTCACAAACATCGACAAGGCCGGTTACATCCGCGCGGATATTGAGATAAAAACAGGGGATATGCTGTTTTGAATAGAGCATTTTGCCGGCGATGATTTGCTGCCATCGGCTAAGGGGGATTGTCTGGCCGGGCTGAAAAACGCCTGTTAGAAAGGCTGGTGTGGCGGAGAAATCCTTTACGGAGCCAATAGGGCCTGTTGCCGGACGGATTTTTGCCAAAAACTCCTGTTCAAGAGTTTCCTCGCCCCCAGGGTCGCGGGTAATATCGGCAGAAACGGGGGTCTGCAGGCTGGATGCGAGCGAATCAAACTCTTTTCGCAGTTTTTCAACAGCGCCGGCGTCGATTTTTTCGTCTGCATCGGAAATCAGGAACAGCGGTGCGTTTACCGGCAGCGTCTGGCCTTCCCTGGGGAAGATATGCGCGATTGTACCATTTGCGGGAGATTCCAGTTCAAACGCGGCTTTGTCCGTTTCAAGTTCGCACAAAACATCGCCAATGCCGACAGGCTGTCCGGGCCGAACCTTTATATGGACGACGGTGGCCTGACTCATACTGCGTCCTGAACGGGGCAGCCTTATTTCCTGCGTCATAACTTTCTCCATTTGGCATATCGCTGAAAAGGCTCAAGGATAGCCTCGCAGAAAATTGATTTATTGAGGCGTCATCGCAGGCGCGGGGGCAGCTTTGGGAGCCTGATTTTGAAGTTGTTCAATCTGCTCTTTGAGTTCCTTGATAACGGCGTCTTTCTTGGCAAGCTGCTCTTTTGTTTTCTCGTCCTGCTTTTTGAGCATATTCTGAATGCCCTGCATCGCCTTGGTCTGGGTTGCGTCGGATTCTTTTCGCATCTGGTCCATTTTTTGCTGCGTCTGGTCGGCTTTTGCCTGTGAAGCGGTCAGGTCCAGACGCGCCTGTTCCAGTTGGGCATGGAGAGACTGGCTTTCCTGCCGGCACTGTTTCAGCTCCGGATTTCCACAGCCTGCGATTGCAATCATCACGGGGACAATGCAAATAACAATCCATCGTTTCATCGTCATTTCCTTTCAATATGTATTTTTTGGTTATTTTCTTTTATTGGGTCTGTTGGGCCTGTTGGGCCTGCGGCAGCGTCAGGTCGGCAAGTCCCTGTGTAGTTCCTCTTTTACCGTCAAAGGGACTAAGACGGAAGCTGTAGCTGTAAGTTTTGCCGGAAGAGAGCGTGTATTCCGGGTGCGTCCTGGCGCCCCAACTGTCGTCGCCTCCCACGCCCATCTGCTGGAAGTCGATGTTGACCGTGTTGTTTTCCCGCTGGGGAAGTTCGTTTATATGCCGGGCCTGTTCAAGGTCCTGCATAGAATAATGCCATGCGCTTACATTCAGCAGCGGCATTCCCACCGCCAGCAGACCATCGCCCTGCTCGTTGGTCCAGCAGACCCAGCGGGTGTCGGCCTTGTTGCCATTTTCCTGAGGACGGACATAAATATGTTCGGGTTTTCGCACATCCTGGACGTACACGCCGACCGGCGCGCCGGTCTTGCGGTCCCAGTAGGATTCGTGCGGCCCGCGGCCAAACCAGCTCATCAGGGAATATGCCCCCGGCATCTGTGTCTGTGTTCCGATGCGTGGGATTTCCGGCAGGTCTTTGGCTGCATTGAGGGTATTGGTAATCACAATATCGCCCGTGCCGTACACAAGAAAGCGGCTCTGGTACGCGGAATCCTTTGCGCCGAGAGCGGCCTCGATAACCACCTCGACAAGCTGCCCGTTTATCTGAGCGGCCTTTACTTTCGTATCCGACCGTTTCTCCCATGCCTGTTTCCATATCCCGCAGCGGTCGGACATCTTGTTGCCATTATCGTTGTCCGTCGGAGCGCGCCAGAAATTCGGCGTAAGCGAGCCTGCCAGCATTGGCTTGCCTTTGTATGTCAGTCTTTCAAGTACGCCGCTGTCTTTGCCGAAGACCGCCTTGAAATTGTCGTTGCTTACAATAATCTTCTGGTCTGACTGTTCCAGCCGGACGTCCGGGATATTCTCAAATGTCATCGCAGCGGCCCTGGGCGCCGAAACCGGAAGCTCAAACTGGTCCCAGGCCACGATGTGTCCCTTGTTTGCCCAGGGCTGGTCGCTGTTGAGCGCAAACATAACCCTGAGGTGATACTGATCGCCTGGGCCGGCGACCGGTTTTTTCATCGGGATGGTCAGCTCTTGAAACTGTTGGGGTTTAACGTCGATAGAACCGAGGTTTCCGCTGTCAATCACGTTTCCATTTTCGGTTACATCCCACAGCACATCCACAAAATCCAGCGGAATGAAGAAGTATTTATTCTGGATTTTTACTTTGCCCGTCGCCAAATCGACAGGGTGAACCTTGATGTTCTGATAGACTTTTTTAACCTCGTACAGGTGCGGATTGGGTTTTCTGTCGGGCTGGACAAGACCGTTGCAGCAGAAGTTCCAGTCGGTTGGTCTGTCGCCGAAATCCCCGCCATAGGCCCAGAAGGTCGTATCAATATTGCGAGTCTGTACATCATCCGCTTTCATATCCAGCGCCAGCACACAGAACTTGTCCGGCGCTGTGTTGATCTGATTTAATTTCTCCGCCGGCATGGCCTTGTTGTAAATCCGGACAGGTCCCAGTAATCCCTTAAATACGCGGTCGGGGTTGTCGGCGTTGCGCCAGATGTGTTCGCTGTCGCGTCCAATCATCGGCACAAAGGCGCTGGACGGAATTTCGCCCTGCCAGCCCCTGGCGGCGATTTCTTTGCCGTCGATATAGAGCCGCAGGGTTTTTCCGTCATAGCTGCCTGCGGTATGATGCCAATTTCCGACCCAGTCGGCCGGGAGGGGAGCGGTGACATTTTGCCAGGCCTTGTCGTCGAAGGTGTAAAATTCGAGCAGTTGTTTGCTGCCGTCGACTTTCAGGGCATATTGAGTATCGCCCTTGCCGACGATGGGGCCGTGCCAGGTCATTGGTTCGGGTTTGACCCAGGCTTCGAGGGTGATCTCTTTGCCGATGATGTTGAGGCTATCGGTGTCGCGCATCGCCACAAAGCCGTTGACGGCTTTGCGGCCGTTCAGGCCATCGACGATTTCGCCGAAGACTTTTGCATCATTATTAGAGCCGCTGTTGTCTTTAATCGTGATGATGGGGTCGGCTTTCTTACGCAGACCCTGGTCCACCCAGTCCCAGATGCAGCCGCCCTGAAGATACTTGTGTGATTCAATCGCGTCCCAGTACTCCTGCAGGTTGCCGGCGCTGTTGCCCATCGAGTGTGTGTATTCGCAGAGAATCAGCGGACGGGTCTGTTCTTTTTGGGCATATTTGACTATGCCCTCAATTTTTGCATACATCGGGCAGACGATATCCGTATGCGGTTTTTCGTGGGCCTGCTCGTACTGAACCGGGCGGGAGGGGTCGCGCTGT
>JBGSSG010000289.1:0-4092 GCA_041737185.1 Anaerohalosphaeraceae bacterium | reverse complement strand
TTTTCAAAGGGTCGAGTCTGTTCATAATGTGCCTCAATAAAGCATTATCGTTGACTGCTCAGGAATCCGTTCATCGGCGATTCTCACCTCCGCCGGGCTATTTAGCTATAGCTAAGGTCGAAAATTTTTGCATTATTTTGCTGATTTACGTCCCCGGCCAGGCAGTCCCGACTCTGGAAAGTACTTAATAATTTTTTTTGCAAAAAAACCTGTTTTTATCGGCCAAAAACAACCGCTGCAACTTTAAGTATTTGTAATAGATGGAGTTAAGACAATGCAATCAGTTTGTGAAAAAACGCAGGCAGATTTTTTAGGGTTTTTGCTTGCTTTTTAATAGGGAGATTGATTATATTAGGCTTGAGTGGTTGTGGAGGAGGGGATAGGCCGTCCTGTAATATCCCCCCCGATGAAAGTGTTTGACTAAGGTGATTTGTATGTAGGAGGGCGGGGTATGAGAAAAAGTGTTTGTTTTGCAGTAATTGTGTTAGTGGGGTTTGTGGGTTTAGTCCGTGCGCACGATGGTTCCATCGGGTATCCCTCAATGACCTTGAGCGATATTTTCTATTGGGACCACGATGAGACGAACCCGCCGGAAAACAACATCTTTAAGGGTACCGCGACGGTAACGGTAACGAACACCGGAACAGAGGCCTGGGGCGATTTCCATTTCCAGATTTACAATGGTTTTGGCGGAGATGCGACCAGCGTTCTGTTCGCTACCGACGGTGGGATTTACCCGACCAGTTCGCAGACATTGAGTGACTGGACGATTGGAACAACGCCTGGCGGGTATTCTTATATCGACCTGGAGTTTTACGGCGACCCCGTCTATTCAGGTCAGCAGGCGACTTTTACGGTTTACACCGACAACCCGCTGCACCTCAGTTGGTTCGGGATGATGATTTACCCGACGCCTTTGCCGGAACCGGCGACTCTGGCACTGCTGGCACTTGGCGGCCTTGCGCTGCTGCGTAAGAGATAATTTTTCATCGCGGCAGTTGACAAACAGTTTTGAAAAAGGGATCCCTCTTATGAGGAATCCCTTTTTTTACGGGGGTATTTATACTGCATCCTGGCCGGGGACAGGGACACTATCCTCAGCAGGGGCAACGACAGAGCCTGTCTCGAAGTCTTCGGCAGTGGGTTTCAATGTAAGGTCGTACCAGGGGGATTTAAGAGCGGGGTCTGTCAGTTCGCTGAATCTTACAAGCTGGCCCGTATAGGCGGAGATTCTGCCCATTATGGCGGTCAGGGTTGATTCCGCCACGTCGCCGGCGGCGTTGACCGGTTTCCCTTTAGTTACGGCCTGAAGGAGTTCGACGTGTTCCTGGACAAGCTCTCCGCCGGGGGATTGCGGGAAGTCGGGAAATTTTATATTTGAGGCGTCGATTGATTTGTCAAGGTTGTCGGCAAAGGTGGAGGCATTTGCGCCGGTGAAAAATTCCGAGACAAGGCCATAGCAGCCGTCAACCTGCCGGCACATACTGTGGACGCGCCGGCCATCCTCGTAGTCGAACTCGACCGAGAAAAAGTCGAACTGGTTTCCGGTTTTTCGGCGTGCGCGACCGCCAAAACCGAGGGCGGATTTGGGCGTTCTGCCGAAGAACCAGTTAGCCACGTCTATCTGATGGAGATGCTGTTCGACGATGTGGTCGCCGGACATCTCGGTAAAGTTGTTCCAGTTTCGTATCATATAGTCGGCGTCCGATTCGCCGGGGTTTCGGGTCTTGTACCACATATGGTTCATACACCAGTAGATGGATGCGGAACGGAGTTTTCCGATAGCCCCATTTTGGATGGCGTAGTGTGTTTTTCTATATGAGGCCTGGTAGCGGCGCTGTGTACCGGCGACTACGGACAGGCCTTTTTCCCGGGCCAGTTTGCCGGATTCGATTATTTTTCTTGCGCCGGGCGGGTCAACCGCGACGGGTTTTTCCATAAAGACATTTTTGCCGGCTTTTACGGCTGCGTCGAAATGAACGGGCCGGAATACCGGCGGCGTTACGAGCATTACAATATCGGCGTCGGTTGCCATAACCTTTTTATAAGCGGATGGGCCGTCAAAACAGATGTCCTCGGAGAGCTGATGTTCTGTCGCGGTTTTGAGGGCTTTATCCCTGAAATGGTCGGCAAGAGCGACGATTTTGAGGTTTAAGTTGACCTGTTTTGCGGCGTCGATGCAGTTTTGCAGCGCACCGTTGCCGCGCCCTCCGCAGCCGACAAGGGCGACCTTAATTGTATCAGAGCCTGCGGCAAATAGCGAGGCAGGTTGCGGAATTACCGCCGCTGCCGACAAGGCTGCTGAGGATTTTAAGAAATCTCTTCGCGAAAGTCCGAAACGTTTCATTTTTGTTCTCCTGAAAAAGCCTGTGTTTAAGGTTGCGGCATTGACGCCAGATAGATATTTGCGAATTCGACAGCAGACCCCTGGCTCTGGAGACAGATAAATCCCGCCGAGCGGCTAAGGCCCGTCAGATGATTCTGCCCAAAGCCGTTCACAAACACCTCAATAGTTTTGTTTTTGCAGAAGACATCTATGCTGTTCCACTGGTCGGGCTGATTTTCTGTGGAAGCCATTGATTTTGGTACCAGCACGAAGGGGTTGCCGTTGGTTTCAAGATGTTTGCCCTCGGCGTTTACGGCGCCCGCGGGGCCGTGAATAATGATATCCCCGGCGTCTCCGCTGCGGAGCTGCAATTCAAAGCAGTCCGGCCAGAGCTTGTCGGCCCCTGCGGTATGCAGCAGAACGCCGCCGTTTGACGGGAAGCCCGTCCAGCGGTATTCGAGATGGAGGTGGTAGTTGGCATATTGCTTCAATGTTCTGATGTAGGCGTCGGGACTGCCGGAGCACCGCAGCGAGCCGCCGACGACGGACCAGATATTTTTTGATTCGGGCGGATAAAAAGTCCAGCCGGTTAAATCTTTTCCGTTTAAGAGGAACTGTCTGCGCTGACAGCCGCCGGTCAGCAGGCTGACAAAAATCGTTATCAGAAGAATTGGTTTCTTGTATGACATTCTTTAGAAGCTGTCGCAGTTCCTGTACGCCTCGATAAGAGCCTTTTCGCCTTCTTTGCCTGATTTGCTTAGGCCGTGTTCCATACAGAGTACGCCTTTATAGCCTTTTTCGCTGATGTGTTTGAATATGTTTTTGTAATTGATTTCGCCTGTGGTCGGTTCGCATCTTCCGGGCGTATCGCCGATGTGGAACGCGGCGATTTCGCTCCAGGCGCGGTCGATATTAGGGATGAGATTTCCCTCGGTGATTTGCTGATGATAAAGGTCGTTGACGATTTTACAGCAGGGGCTGTTGACGGCCCGGCAGATGTTGTAAGCCTGGGGGATTTTTGTCAGGAACAGCCCGGGATGATTGTGCGGGTTGAGCGGCTCAAGGACGATGACCAGATTATTCTTCTCGCAGGGTTCCATACAGGATTTGAGATTTTCGATGACGTTTGCCGTCTGGTAGTCCCATTCAAGGCTAAGGTCGTATTTGCCCGGGACCAGCAGCGCCCATTTTGCGTTTGTTCTTTTCGCGGTTTCGAAGCCCTGTTTGACCGTATCAGCGAGCATTGCTCTGACCGAGCCGCTGTCGGTTACTAAGCTTGTTTTGGAAAAGTCCGCGTACAGCACGAACGGGCCGAGGTCCATTTTGAGGCCGGCCAGGGTTGATGCGATTTTTTCCTGCTCCTCTGCCGGACGCTTCATAAGGCCGTTGTCGAACACGGCCGAAAAACCATTGTCGCGGGCGAATTTTATATTATCAACCGGGTCGGAGCCGACGTGTTGTTTAAACATATCCAAAGAGGGCGCGTATTTGAGCTTAAAGGGTGTTGCGGCAGCGCCGGTTTTTTGTTCTGTATTTGCCGAGGCCGGTATGGAAGCCAGGGCTGCGCCAGCCAGCGAGGTTGTTAGAAAACTTCTGCGGTTCATAGCATTCCCTTTCCATATATTGGGTGTCGGTGTTCAGTTTTCTGATTATATACGAAGAAAAAGGAAAATCGTCCTAAAAAATTGTGCATTGGCGGATTTTGAACAGGGCTTATTACTACAGCGCAAGTAATTCTGAGAACAGTATTATGTTAAAAATCCTAA
>JBGSSG010000264.1:0-2188 GCA_041737185.1 Anaerohalosphaeraceae bacterium | reverse complement strand
TTCAAAATACGCCACCGCTTTTAGGTATTCCTCTAAATGTTGGCACGCAATCGCAGAATGGTAATACGCCAGACACTGATAGTGAGGATCTTCGATTTGATCGATATTCTTCTGCCAGACCGCTATCGCTTTTTGATAATAGTCATCAGCCCTTTCTTTGTCTTCAGCCTGTATTGCTTTCTCGGCAGCGAAATAATACTCCTCGCCCACCATAAAGACATCATGCGCCATCCACTTTTGTTCGGAATAGTCTTTCCGCAGAATATCCACGATCGCAACCGGATCAATCTGAGCTTTCCATACTGCCGCAACTCCCAATCCATTCGGATCTTTTACAGTATCAGGCATCGCCACCACCAGACGAGCCAAGGATGAATACCCCCGCATCTGGGCAAGTCTGTTCGGCGATTCAAGGGCCTGCTGATGTAGTTGAACCGCCCGACTATATTCTCCTGTACCACGATAAATCTCACCCAGCCAGTTAAGCGACATGCCATCCATCGAACGCCCTGAATAGTCTTGAAGAACAGCATCTGCCATTTTTTTAGCATCCATTATGTTCCCGGCCTTCATCGCAATGTTAGCAATTTTCACTTTTGCTTGCACCGGCTTTATGTCATCCGGGTGAAATGCCAGCAAACGATCACAAATCCCTATCGCTTCCTCATAGCGGTCCAGTTGCCCCAAAACGACAGCAATATCGTATCCCTGATTAACAAAGCTTGGCGCGTTGTTACAGGTTTCAAGAAATGTCTTAAGCTCGGCCTGGGCATCGGCATACCGATCCGCCGTTAGATAGGTTCGAATCAGATTGCTTTGAATCCAAACTCGTTCTTCATTTGTGGGCGACAAGGATAAAAGATGGGAGAATATCTCCGCCGCTTTGTCGTATTGTTGACTGTAATAAAAACCCCGGCCCGTCCCGCCCGCACTATAAATAAAATCAGGATGCTTACTGTATTTTGAAAAGAACACCTCCATCTCGGCATACGCCTGATCGATCTGGTGCTGGCCTAAATAAGTCTTAATCTTTTGGGACTGAATCCGGGCCGCCAATGGATGATCCGGGGCATGGATCAACAAGCGGTCACAGATCGCCCGGGCCTTTTCAAATTTCTTTGACCGTAGTAATTTCATTTCGACATCCAGCCCCTGCTTGACAAAATCCGGAGACCGACTACAGGTATCAAGAAAGATATCAACCCCCGCCTCGGCCTCTGCATCTCGACCCATCTTCAAATAGGTTTGAACCAGGTTGCCCTGTATCCATGCCGGGCGCTCATCAGCAGAAGATAATGACAGAAGACGGGAGCAAATCGCTATCGCCTTGTCATACTCTTTTTTCTTTCGGAAAAGGAGGGGCACTTTTTCAATCCCTTTAAGGGCCTTCGGGTTATCGGAATAACGGGCAAAGAACTGCTCCAATGCCGCGTCGGCCTTGACGGCATCGTTCAGTTTCAAATAGCCGCATATCAAATCCCCCTGCAAAAAAGCAGCATCCGGATGGGTCGGAAATTCTGCCAGCAATCGCTTGCACAGGGCGATGCTCTCCTGAAACTTACCCGCCTGCCAATAACGACCCTCCACCTGCTTGGCGCACTTGACAAAATTCTCTTGGCTCTTGTAGTCATACAGCGTTGTCATGGCCGCATCCGCCTGCTGCATATCTCCGGCCTGGACATACGCTACCGCAATGGCCGTCTGTGCGTTTAGGGCATACTCGCTGGCCGGGAAAGCGGCGATGATCTTTTGGTATTGGACCGCCGCATCGGTGAGGTTTCCGGCTTTGACAAGTTCCGTCGCGGCCTTCTGACAGTCTGTAACCTGCTGTGGAACCTTGACGTCCTCCCCAAACAGGATGGCAGAACACAGGAAGATACCCAAAAAGAATGCCAAAATCGCCCGATGAATGAATGTAGAGACAGACCGCATCCGCAAACTCCTTTCCCGCTGAACAGACCGCATCCGTCAGCCTTTATGAGGATTTAGAAAAAAAAACTACGCTCCAATACGTAATCTAAAAAAACTCTCTCGCCGCTTCAATGATTCTCCTTGTCGGTTTCCTTCGCCAAACCTCTGTGCGAGTCGCCCGAATCTCAACACACGAAAGCCTGCACATTGAAGCCTACCGATTGGCTTTACGAATGTCAATCTTTTTTTTATTTTTTTTGTAAAAATAAATAGATCG
>JBGSSG010000241.1:0-7341 GCA_041737185.1 Anaerohalosphaeraceae bacterium | reverse complement strand
CAGACCTTCACCACGCTGGAACGCTGGTCGTAGCAGACCATTTGGCACTGCTGGGCGAGACCTGAAAAATCGGCGTGAACCAGTATCTGCTTGGCAGACTCCGCCTCCATTTGGGTCAGCATATTGCGTTTCAGGTTCTGAAGATAGTCCGCCACCGCCGCCGAAACCGTCAACTCGACACGGCAGACTTCCTCCCTCGACAGCGCCATTCGCACTCTGCGAAGAACCTCTATCGCCTGGGACTCATAGTTTTTGATAACGCCTGTGCCGCCGCAGTGGGGACAGCGAAGAGAAGTGCTATACTGCAGCGACGGACGCATCCTCTGACGGGTCATCTCAATTAAACCGAATACGCTCATTCGCAAAACACGCGAACGAGCGCGGTCGCTCTTAAGAGCATCCCTGAAAGCCTTCTCGACGGCCTGCTTGTTCTTGTGGTCCCGCATATCGATAAAATCGCATACAATCAGCCCACCCATATCGCGGAGTTTGAGCTGCCGGATAATCTCGCCCGCCGCTTCAATGTTTATCTTAAGAGCGGTCTGCTCGGCGTTCTGCTGTTTCAGATATCGTCCGCTGTTGACGTCGATTGCGACCAGCGCTTCGGTCTGTTCGATGACAATCGAACCGCCGCTCTTAAGTTCGACCCGGCTGGCCTGAATCTTGTCTATCTGGTCTTCTATCCCGTATTTGTTAAACAGCGGCGTCTTCTGGTCGTAATAAACCACCCTGCTTCTAAGCCGAGGCTGGACTATCGACAGAAAATCGCATATCTTCTTAGTCACCGCCTCATTGTCGCATAAAATTTTCGATATCCTCGAATCAAATATGTCACGCGCAGTCCGCAGAACAAGATCGGACTCCTGGTATATCTCCGTAGGCGTCTTTTCAGACTCAATGCGTTTGTTTATGGCGTTCCAGAGGCGACTCAGGTACGAAACGTCGTTCTGAAGGTCACGTTTGTTGGCGCTGGATGCGGCGGTACGAATGATAATACCGCTGTTGTTCGGCAGCTTCAGCTCCTGCGAAATATCGCGAAGACGTTTACGCTCGGCCTCATCCTCTATCTTCTGCGAAACGCCCACATTGGTCATCCACGGCATCAGAACCATATACTTCCCAGGCAAAGACAGATATGTCGTGAGCGTCGGCCCCTTGGTGTTGATGCCTTCCTTTGTTACCTGGACGATAACATCCTGGCCTTTTTTAAGGCATTTCTGAATCGGCGGCCGCTGGGGAAGGCTCTTTCTCCTGCCGATGTTCTCAATGCTGTCCTTTTTCTGACCGAAATATTTCGGATGAAGATCGCTGACATGAAGAAATCCGTTCCTGGCGGCGCCGAAATCGACAAAGGCCGCCTGTATCGCCGCCTCGATGTTGACCACACGCGCTTTGTAAATGTTGCCCACGTGACTTACAAAAGAGGCCCTTTCGATATACAACTCATCCAACTGCCCGTTCTCTAACACGGCTATACGCGATTCTTCGCCGTCGGTTACGTTAATAAGCATTTCAGAAGACATAAAACTATTTTACCTTCCTTAAAATCAGCATCAGCCGTCGGGCTGATTCCTCAATTTTGATTTTTTATTTTTGATTTTTAATATCTCAAACTGACTATTTGGTCAGTTTGAGTCAGTTAAAGTCCCACTGAATATCGGTTCTGTGAACCGGCCCGTCAAGCTCGGCGGGTTCAAGGCCAAGCCATTCAAGAAGCTCTTCCATTCGAGCGGTGCCGTCGAGACTTACTCGGCAGCGCAGACGGATTTGACTGCCCTGCCATTCAAGACCGCCAAGAAACCGACCAATATCAACGGTGCGACACTCCGCCCGGCCCGGCTTTCGCCTCGATATGTTAATCGTATCGCCGGAAAGAATAACACCGCCAAGCCGCTCAAGACGTTCCTGCTCCCCTCCGGTCAGCGGCTTTGATAGATTAAAAATGTACACAACGCTTTGGGGGTGATAGGTGATTTTACCGGCCAATACCTGTACCGAACCGATGGTCAGGCCGTCCGGAAACTGCTGGGCCAGACGCAGCCTGATTTGTTCCGCCGTCATTGTCTGCCGGGACGGCTCAATCGCTGCGCAAAGAAGCTCCTGGTTGCCACGAATACCTACGCCGCGCGGAAACGGCAGGGACAAAAAGGGGTGCGGATTAAAACCCGCGGAAAAATGCAGGCTTAGTCCGGCGCGTACAAGAGCACGCTCGAAAAGCATAAGAGTCTCCTGATGAGACAGATAACACAGCGGCGTCTCAATGCCGAATTGTATCAGCAGCGTTTCAGTCTGTTTGTCCATTCGTATATCCTGATATTCTTTGCCGGTGCGTTTATTGGTCTTTGAAAAAATAAATGAATAATAAGCCTGTATCTGTCATTCCCGCGAAGGCGGGAATCCAGCTTTTTTTGCGGATTTCCGGACCCCCGCCTGCGCGGGGGTGACAAGCAAAATGTTCAGTTATTTTTTCAAAATTCAATAACATTCATTTCTCGCATCCGGCCTCTTTCAATAGGTTTCCGACGATACCTGGCTGGCGGCATCGCGAAGGAGGTTCTTGACCTGCCTCTGCGAATCTAAAGTCATGACCTGCCGAGCCAGAACGCCGCACTGTTCAATAGTTACAGAGCGTATGATTTTCTTGATTTCGGGTATCATCGGGGCCGCCATAGACAAGGTTCGCACGCCCATACCCAGCAGAAGCATAACATATTCAGGGTCGGACGCCGCCTCGCCGCAGACGCTAAGGCCGATGCCCGCCTTGCTCGCTTCGTGGATTACGTTTCGCAGAATACGCAGAATCGCCGGCTCCGCCGCCGAAAAAAGCGTCGAAACACGCTCGTTGGCGCGGTCAACCGCCAGCGTGTACTGAATAAGGTCGTTGGTGCCCACGCTGAAAAAATCGCTCTCGTTGGCCAGATAGCCGGCAGTCAGCGCAGAACTGGGCGTCTCTATCATAATCCCCACCGGTATCCGCGGATTGTAGGCGATGGCGTATTCGTCAAGGTCTTCCATAACGTCCCGAAAAACCATCTTCGCCTGCCGAAGCTCCTGAAGATTGGTGATAAGAGGAAACATAACCCGAATGTCGCCCAGAACGGACGCACGCAGTATGGCGCGAAGCTGCGTCTTGAACAGACCGAGGTTCTGAAGACAGTAACGTATCGAACGCAGACCCAGCACCGGATTGGATTCAGGCTCCTGACGAACCGTGTGCGGAAGCTTGTCTGCGCCAAGATCCATCGTTCGAATGACAATAGGCTTGTCGGTAAAAAATTTCGCCGTCTCCGCATAAGCCTGGTAATGATCTTCCTCCGTAGGTTCGCTGCCGCTGTAAAGGTACAAAAACTCCGTGCGGTACAGACCGATTCCGGCGCCGCCCTTTTCAAGCACCATCCTGGCCTCGTCCGGAAATTCTATGTTGCCGAAGAGGTCAACGTTCACCCCGTCGCGCGTCACCGCAGGCTTATCCCGAAGCCCGTCCAGCTTGTGAACTAACAGACTCACCTGTTTGGCATAGGCGCGGTACTGTTTGAGCGTTTCCTCATCAGGGTCGATTATCACTACGCCCCGGTTTCCGTCGATTATGACTTCGCTGTCGGTGGTAACCGCGGACATCATTTCCCCAAGGGCGACAACAGCGGGGATGCCCAACGAGCGGGCAACGATAGAGGTATGACTTGTACGTCCGCCCGCCTCGGTGGCAAAACCCTTGACAAAGGTCTTGTTAAAACCCGCCGTTTGCGTCGGGCTAAGGTCATGAGCCACAACGACAACCTCCTCGCGAAGGTGCTCCATCTCCTCCGCCCTTTTGCCGAGAAGCTGCGCCAGAAGACGTTTCTCAATATCGTAAATGTCGGCGGCACGCTCGCTGATGTACTCGTCGTCAATACCCTCAAAATGAGAGGCTATTTCACGAAGTATCGTGGAAACTGCGTACTCGGCGGTAACTTTCTCCTTCTCTATGAAATCAGTGATGCGCTTGCGAAAACTTTTGTCCCGCAGGAATCGCAGATGAACGGCGAATATGCCGCGAATCTTGCCTTCCTCAATGCTTTTGGAGGACTCAAGCTCGGTAAGCTGACGTATGGCCTCGGCAAAGGCGTCGCGAATCCGCCGAATCTGGCCGCTCTTCTGAGAATCCAGAATGGACCGTCTTGGAATGCGGTAGTCTTTGGAATCGACGACCATCGACCTGGCGATGGCTATCCCGGGCGAAACGGCTATGCCTTTCCGGATTTCCATATCGCTGCCTTATCCTTCCTTCGCACAGTCCGGGCCAATGGACCTTTCCTTGAACAACTCATCCTCAACCAGCCTCCGAAGGGCCTCCACCGCCTCCTGAGCATCTACTCCTTTGGCGCTTATACGCAGCTTCGTCCCGGCAGTCGCCGCCAGCATAGTCATCTGCATAATGCTCTTGGCGTCAACCCCGGTTTGAGCATTGCTTACCCGGATATCCGACCGGAAAGAACCCGCAAGGTCAACAAACTGCATCGCCGGACGCATATGCAGCCCATCGGCGTTCTTGATGACAACCTCAACCTGATAATCGCCATTACTCATCGCACCAGCCCTGCCGGCAGTATGCTGTTCAGAATCAAAACTCATTCATCCGTGTCCTCGTCCGCATCGAGAATTACTTCCCGAATATCTTCTACCGTCTGTGCCTGCCTGAGAAATCTGCGAAAATCATCCTTCTGCAGATTCCTGAAAATAATCTCCATCGCCTGCAGATGCCTGTCCGGATCATCTGTCGGGCTGAGCAGAAGAATAACGGAATAGACGGGCTGCTTGTCTAAGCTTACAAAGTTGATGCCCTCCGATGAACAGCCAATCACAGCCACGTGTTCTTTTACGTCGGAATGCTTGACATGCGGCACCGCAACACCCCTGCCGATACCCGTACTGGCTTCGTCTTCACGCTTTATAACCGCTCGCGCAATCTTCTGACAGCTTGCTTTGGAAATCCTGCCGCACCGGCCCAGCGCATTAACAAGCTCACGAATAGCACCGTCGCGATCTGTGGCTTTTAATTGAGCTATGACCGCCTCAAAACAAACAATATCGGAAAATCGCATACTTACTCCTCTGTCAAATTATATTCCCCGTTCTTCAGGAAACACAAAAACACAGCGGCAATTCAATGCGTTCTCGCCGCCCTTCCGGCTCACTCCTCCTCAGGCGGAACGATACGCTTGTTGTCCCTTTGTTTCTCCTTGGCTTTCTTAAGCTGCCTTTCGAGTTTATGTATCGCCAGGTCCAGACAGGCATAAGCGTCGGGACCGTTTTCACGCGCAACAAAAACATCCTGATGCTCCGCCCGAACAAGCACCTCAACGCCGGGATTTCCGCCTTCACTGCCTTCAAAAATCACCTCAATATGGCTGACGTTGTCGTAAAAACGGGGCAGCTTCTCGGCTTTTTCCTGAGCGTGACCGCGAATAGCGTCCGTGATTTCAATGTGCTTGCCCACTATCGTAAACAGCATTTAGTACCTCCTTTAATCAGGTCTCTAATGTACATTTCATCGCTTCGGCCTGCTTGGTTTCCAAAAACATCCCTTCTCGGGCCTGCTCGAAAGCACGTTGTTCCGAAGGGGTGATTACCCCTCCGCTTATGATAAATCGTATCGCTTCATCGACCGCCATGTCCATCTCAAGAACTTGGTCTTTTTCAATCATAGTTACATAACCGGTAAACGGCGTAGGAGATGAAGGAATAAAAACGGTTAAAAATTCCTTCCCCTGAACCACTGATATCTTCTTTAGACCCTGGCCCGTCACAAGACCAATAGACCATATCCCCTTGCGGGGATATTCAACCGCTACCACCCTTGTAAAAGACAGTTCCTTTTTGGTCAGAAGAAAATCCGTCACCTGCTTGATATAAGGGTAAACATGTTTTATCAGGGGAATCCTGACAAGCGCTCTTTCGAAAAAATGCCACAGCGTCCTGCCCACAACACTGGCAAGAAACGCCCCGATAAAACAGACCCCGATAATTGCGAGGAAGAAACCGGCGATTTTGCCCGGCCCGTTCACCCAGAAACCGACCAGAAAGTCCTTCTCATACTGGCTGGTTGCCGCCAGAATCAACTGGACTAACCCACGATTGATATAGACACTTACTTTGTCCTGAATAAAGACATAACACTGCACGAAAATCCAGATTGTAACAATAGTCGGCAGAAGAGCCGCTAAGCCCCTGAAGAAATAGTGCCTGAAATTTTTCAAAGCCTGCATAATCGCCGTTTTTTCCCCTGGGCAGGGATTGAATATCGTTAGAATCACAAACTTTGTGATTTATTTCACACCTAAGTCCGCAGAAAAGAGGATATTAGGTACTTTACCGGATTGGCGGATTTGCGTCAATAAAAAAGTCGCAATACTTTCACCAAGGGTGCATCTGCCGTTTGTAGGTAGATTTTTTGCACCCCCTTTTTATAACAAAAAAGGGTATCCGGTTTTGGCATCGGATACCCTTACTCGTTTAACAAAACAGGACTAAAACATTCGCCTTCTTGCCACAATTATACTGCTGACAGCAAGCAAAAGCAACGTTGCCAGCTTGTCCGCCGAATTCAGTGTTCTGTTACTTGTAAAAGTTTTTCGAAGTCATCCTGCCTCCTCTGCAATTCATCCAATACTTGTTTATTGATCTCTTGATGTATTTGAAACAACTCTATTTGTTCTTCACGATTCAGGCCTTCGTCGTTGTACTTTTTGCTAAACTCCCTGATTCTCTCGACAAATTCAGGCTTTATGAATCTGCCATAGTCTTCGGTGATGAATGCCGGCAGTTGAACAAACGCATGTACCAGGCTTTCGCTTAATTCGCTTTCATTCAACTCCAGAAGAAAATCATCGATTACCTCTGTCGTCCAGGAAAAACCTGCTATCTCTCTGAGGTTTTGTTGCGCTGAATTACACATTTCAAAGAGCGCAAGTTCATTCGGTTCCATCTGATCCTTCAAGGCCAAAGGCTTTCGGATCCGATTTATTTTTTCGTTCTTATCCTCTATGCCGAGTTTTTCTTCAATTTTCTTCTTCTTATTTAAATACTCTATGTCGCTCGGATCAATATAGTCAAATGACCGGCCCCATTTTTCCTTACTTATGAGCATCCGGGCAATTTTTTTATCGCTGCCGCAAGGCCAGTAGAATACGTCGTTTTCTATTCGAAAAGGAACATACATCATCCAGAAACTATTTTCTTTATCTCTATAATAAACGAACGCCAGCCGGTCTTCTTGAGTAAAATCCAAGGTCTTATTTTTAACGGTTGATTCTGATGATTTATATTGCATGCGATAATAGATATCTTCGATATCTCGATAGT
>JBGSSG010000230.1:0-6788 GCA_041737185.1 Anaerohalosphaeraceae bacterium | reverse complement strand
TTGACATTCTGGATTCCCGCTTTCCGCCCGAGGCGGACAAGTCGCGGGAATGACAGCATCCAAAATCGGATGTTATGGAGTATTGGACGCGCTAAATACCGAATTTTTTTACAGGAGACCTGAAAATGAAAACACATCGGTTCGTAATCGTACTTCTTGCAGCGGCGTTGCTGTTCTGCGGCTGCACAACAGCGCCGCAAAAACCCGAAGGCAAAGATGTCCTTAACGCGCAGGTCAAAGAAGCTCTCGCCGAGTTCAGAGAAAAAGACCCCTCTATTCATCGCTTCTTTGAACAATCCGCCGGTTATGCTGTTGTACCGAAAGTCTTCAAAGGCGCATTTCTGTTCGGCGGCGCGTACGGCAAAGGCGAAGTCTATGAACACGGCAATTTTGTCGGCTACTGCTCACTGAGCCAGGCCACGCTCGGCTTTTCCTTTGGCGGCGAATTCTTCCGCGAAATCATCTTCTTCCGCGACTCTATCGACCTTTCGACCTTTAAGACGGAGGAATTCACGTTCTCCGCCCAGGCAACGGCAGTAGCTCTTGATGCCGGCGCCGCGGCAAAGGGGGATTATAAGAGCGGTATGGCTGTTTTTGTGATGGCCGAGAAAGGCCTGATGGTTGACGCATCCATCGGCGGTCAAAAATTCAAATACCTGCCGAAATAGCACAATCCGGCGGTTGAGGATTTTAGAGAAAAGACAATGGCCCAGCGTTCAAAAATAGAATGGACGGAATCCACGTGGAATCCCGTAACCGGCTGTACGAAAATCAGCGCCGGCTGTCTGAACTGCTATGCCGAGAGGATGGCAAAGAGACTCAAGGCCATAGGAAATAAAAATTACGAAAATGGCTTTCAGGTAACACTTCATCCCGATGTTCTATCAAGGCCTTTATCATGGAAAACCCCACAGACAATCTTTGTGAACTCGATGAGCGATTTATTCCATGAAGATATCCCGGACGATTTTATATTTTCCATTTTTGAGGTGATGAAAAAGGCGTCCTGGCATCGATTTCAGGTTTTAACCAAGAGGTCTGAACGGCTTTTTGAAATGAATGCCGTACTGGATTGGCCGGAAAACGTCTGGATGGGGGTGACTGTTGAAAGAGCCGATTATTTATACAGGGTTGATCATCTGCGACAAACAGATGCGAACATAAAATTTTTGTCGTTGGAGCCGTTGTTAGGTGAAATCGGCGATATGAATTTAGCTCATATCAATTGGGTGATTGCAGGGGGGGAATCAGGACCTAATGCGCGACCCGTTGCAGCAGAATGGGTTCGGGATATTCGCAATCAATGTGTCGATGCCAAAGTGTTGTTTTTCTTCAAACAATGGGGTGGTGTCAACAAGAAAAAGGCTGGAAGACTGCTTGATAATCGCGTTTGGAGCCAAATGCCGCCTGAAAAAAGAAGGAGACAATCCACCTATGTTCAATCTCAATACTCCGCAAAATGACGGCTTAATTATCCCAACTGTTGGCGAACAGTCAAAAGACAAGCATTATTTTCTTCTGCGTTATATCGACGCTTTCACTACTTCCATGAAGAACAAGAAATGGGAAGGGCTTCATTATATTGATTTATTCGCCGGGGCGGGTATTGAACGCCTTGAAGATTCAAACACCCTGGATTGGCAATCATCTCTGATTGCTGCCCAGTCGCCGCATCCTTTTACCAGATTGCATTTATGTGAATCCAACAAAAATAAATATGAAGCGCTCTGTCAACGAATCGCAAAATTTCGACCTGATTCACAAATTCTTCAAGGCGACGCAAACGAAAAAGTGACAGAAATACTTGATGCTATCCCCTCTAAAACATTGTCGCTCGCTTTTCTTGATCCATTTGGTCTTCACTTGGACTACGATACTCTTCAAAAATTAGCTCGACGGAGAGTGGATTTTATAATCTTCTTTCCGGACCATCTGGACGCCCTTCGAAATTGGGAACGGAATTATTTTGGCAAGCCTAATTCAAATCTCGACCGTTGTTTGGGGAAAGGCGCCAATTGGAGAGAAATAATTGACAAAACACCTCAAAACCAGCTTGCGGAGCAACTCAAAAAATTATATGTATCTCAAATCAAGAATCTCGGCTACAGTCATATTGAGTATCAGCGGATTACCCTGAAGAATGGACATCCTTTATATTTGCTGCTTTTTTGCTCACAAAGTCCACTTGCCGCAAAACTCTGGCGAAACATTTCACAAAAACAACCTGACGGTCAAAGATTGCTTGGTTTCCCGGAAGAATGAATTCATTTGATTTGTTCGCGGCAGAGGTTTGCGATGTTGATATAATCGGCAGCGGATAATTCCTCCGGCCGGTGATGCGGCTCGACAAACGCCTCCTCGAAAATCTCGCCCCAGTGCCGAATTTTCGCAAGCGGCCCGTCGGCAAACTTCACGCACGCCTTGAGCATCTTGCGCCGATGACTCATAAACAGACTTATCACCTGACGGAACGTGTCCATATCTTGAATCTGGGCCGCTTTTTCGGGACTGCGGACAAAACTGACCATCGCCGATTCCACCTGCGGACGGGGCCAGAACACGCTGGCCGGCAGCCTGCGAAAAATTCTCACATCGCCCGCGGCCGTCATAAGAATACTCAGCGTCCCGTATTCCTTCTGGCCGGGCGGCGCAGCCATACGCTCGGCCACCTCCCTCTGAACCGTTACATACATCGCCTCCGCCGTCAAGGGCCCCGTTATCAGATTCGCCATTACCGCAGAACCGATGTTATAAGGCAGATTGGCCGTAAGAAGCACTCTGCCGCCAAGCTCCTCCTGCGAACGCCGCAGCGCATGGAGAATTTCCGCGTTAATGTTGTTTTTATTCTCCAACGCATCTGTATTGAATAATGTTATATTATCGCAATTGTGCAGTTGCCCCTGCGCAATACGGTACAGCGCCGCGTCGTATTCGACCGAAACAACCCTGCCCGCCCGCTTCGCCAACTCTTCTGTCAAAGACCCTGTGCCCGTACCCACCTCAAGGACGGTATCCTGAGGATTCAGATGCGCCGCTTCCGCCAGGATTTGCATAAGATTCAAATCTATAAGAAAATGCTGCCCCAGCCGCCGGTTGGGACTTGCACCCGCTCCCGCCAAAAGCTTCTCAATGTCCTGTTTGGTCTGCATAGCCGCCCTGTATTGTTTGCTTAGTCCTGACCATTTTTATCGCCAGCAGTATCGCTTCTTTCATACTGCCCGGATTGGCTGTCCCTTTTCCGGCAATGTCAAACGCCGTCCCGTGCGCAGGACTGGTTCTGATAATCGGAAGACCTATTGTAATATTGACCGCCTTTTCAACGCCAAGCATCTTGACCGGTATCAGGCCCTGGTCATGATACATCGCAACCACACCGTCATACGCACCCTGCGCCGCCTTTACAAACAGCGAATCGGCAGGATAAGGCCCGCAGCAGTTTATCCCGACCTCCTGGGCAAGCAGTATCGCCGGGCTTATTATCCGGTGTTCTTCATCCCCGAACTGACCGTCCTCCCCAGCGTGAGGATTAAGACCGCAAACCGCAATCTTCGGACGCTTAATGCCGAAGTACTCCTTCAACGCCATATCAAGCAAATCTATTGGCTCAAATACACAGCCTATCGTGAACTTGTGCCGAATCTCAAACAGCGCTTCGTGAATCGTCGCAAGGGCAAGCCGAAGCGGCCCGCACACAAACATCATCGCCTTGCGCGAACCTCTGCACCGGTCGGCCAGCATCTCCGTATGCCCGGGCCAGGGACTTTCCGCCAGCTTCCAGCTTGTCTTGCTTATCGGCCCTGTAACCACCGCGTCGATTATGCCCGCACGCGCCGCATCCGTCGCGTCAAGACAGAACCGCAGCGACGCCTCCCCGCTTGTTTTGTTGGGCACATGCAGCCAGGCGGGCGCAGAATACTCGTCGTAATCGGCCACCACAACCTGACGCGGATAATCACGGCTTAGCTTCTCGTGCGGATGACGCAGCCAGAAAGGCTCGGTCTCTATCATATCCGCGGCATACGCAAGCTGCTCATCCATCCCGAAAATGATAAACTTGGCCTGGCGGCGCAGCAGCGGGTCGGACAGGGCTTTGACTATCACCTCCGGCCCAATCCCGCCCGGGTCGCCCATCGTTATCCCTATCACAGGCTCGAAACAATTGTTTTCTTCAATCTTCATTCGACGTATTATGATATATCAGCTTTATCGCTTTTTCATTTTGAAAAAGGCAAAGATTTTTTGCTTATTATTGCGGACAAAAAACAGATAAATCGCAATAATCGCAATCACTGCCGCAGATAATCGGTGATTCACGAGGAACGGCCATATATAATTGGCAATGTTCTGCTCGAGCATCTCTAAGGCTTCCACTTGCCGTTTGACGGCTATGACGGTTTCGCTTATTTCATTTGAGTCAATCGCAATCCTTACCGCATGGTGAAAACGTCCTTGTTTTCCGCGCAAATCATCGCCGCCCCCGCCGGTAATTATAAAATTCACGTCGTCAAGCTTCGTTTTTACGTACCCATGATGGTCCCCGCAAAAAACGTAGTCCACATGATATTTCCGGGCCGTATCCAAAAAACGTTCGCTTTGAACAGGCGTCCGGCACAAAAGAGGAACTTTAAGTCCCGCAGGCGGAATATGCATAAATACAAATATCCGCGATGGAGGAACAACCTGGCTTTTAATGGTCTTTTCCAGAAAATCAATATATTGACCTTCCGAATTATACTGATCCACGTTATTCAGAAAAATAAAGAGATTGTTTCCTACGCGAAAGGACTTCTGAGCGGCGCCGTACAGGGATTCAAAGTCGTTTATTGTGAAGGCCCATTCAATATCCACATCATGGTTGCCGGGAACAAGCAGCAGGGGAATCCGTTCTGCGTATTCCTTTGTCTCCATAATAAAAAAACGATGCGCATAAATAGTCGGCTTTGAAGCAAAATCGCCGAGAAACACAATAAACGCGGGGGTCTCCTGTTCGACTATATCTAAAATACTTTCCAGAGTTGCGGTCCCGCATTTGCTGTCCCCCAGCACAATAAAACTAAAATCGTTCGGATCCTGCTGTTGTATGCGGCCCATCGCCTCACGGCCTCCGGACATAAACGGCGGAACCGCCGCGGTTTCGAGCCGGATACCTGTAAACAAAGTGAAAATTAAAAAAATAACCCCGACAAAAATCGCTATCCTTATGAAGCATTTCTTCAGTATTTTAATCATAGCTCTTCCTGTTTCATTTCCGGATTGAAGTTCCAAAAAGACCTCATTAGATATTTGGCTGCGGGAAACAGATTAGAAGATAACGGTCGTTTTTCAGGGCGACCCGCTGAATCCGCCACGATGAAGCGGAAAGTATATTTTGGATTTCCCTCAAATGTTTCACGCCCCGGACGAGAAACAAATGGGGGAAATTATCTTTTTTCATATCCTCCAATTCCAATTGTACGATTTCCATCGGCGTAAAGGTCGGATACGGATCGGTTTTTCGGGTATTATTTTCCACTTCCATCGCGCCGTAAAACGAAAGCCCGTCAACCCGTTCATCTACGGCCACTATTTCATATTCCCCATTCGGGATATACGGCTTCAATTCACCCCAGAGCCGGCGGCAATCATTTGCCGACGGAATCGCCCCCAAAATCGGTCGCGATATCAGAAGCAATCCTGCCCACAACAGCACAAAGAAAAAACGTTTGCTCGACGCGCGAGAAAATAATTTCTCTGTCCCGCCGGAGGGAGCCGTCTCCGGCAGCAGTTTCGCCGTCCCCAGCGCCAACGCCGGAAATACCGGCAGTACATACAGACCCAGCTTGGAACTTGCTGCACACAGCACCGCCACAGGAACGACAATCCAGCAGGACAGCAGCAGCCGGACAGGGTCTTTCCGCAAATCCTTCCAGGTCTCGGCAAAGAAGTATCTGCCAAGGCCCTTATCACGAGCATACCAAAGCACGCTCCACGGCAGCGTCCCTGCCAGCAGCACCGCCACATAAATCAACGCCCCTGTCGGTCCCGGATTTCGCTGGTATTTGCCGGATATCAGCCGGCCCCAGACCATATTGTCAAAAAAGTACGCCGCCGACCCGGACAGTTTCATTGAAATATACACATACCAGCTCAGCCCCAACAGAACAAAAATTACCAGGCTGGCAATCGCCCACGGCGTTAAAAAGTATCTGACAACTTTCCTGCTAATAAGAAGATATACAAACATCGCCCCACACGGAATCAATACCGCAGGACCTTTGGTCAAAAAACCCAGCCCGACAGCGGCACAAAGAACCACTTTCCAGACATTGGGGCATTTGACGCCCGGACGAATACTGCGCCAAAACGCCAGCATCGACAATGTGGTAAAAAAAGTCAGCGGGGTGTCCGGAGTAACAAAACCGGCCGCTATAAAGGGAACAACCATCGTCGCGTAAATCAGCGCCGCCCAAAAACCATCTGCAAATCTTCCGGAAAATGACTTCCCCATAACGAATACCAAAAACACCGTCAGCGCAAAACAAAGACCTGAAAAAACACGAACCGCAAACTCGCTTTGTCCAAACGCCTTCATCCCGCCGACAATCCCCCAATATAACAGGGGCGGCTTGTCGAGGAAGATTTCTTCGTCAAGCTTCGGGATAAGGTACTGCCCCTGGTCATTCATCTTCACGGCAATTCCGACATAATACCCTTCGTCCGGCTGCCAAATCCCCCGAGCGCCCTGAAAGCCAAACGCCAGAATGATGACCAGAACCAGAATAAAAAACGCCGCAGCTTGTCTCATTTGT
>JBGSSG010000223.1:0-5746 GCA_041737185.1 Anaerohalosphaeraceae bacterium | reverse complement strand
CAGTCCCCTTGCAAAACGGCGGTAAATTCAAACTCCCGTTTCTTCCAGCCGCTGTTCCGTCAGGCCGCCCGGCCCAATCATCTTTTGCAGTTGTTTCCGCACGGCTTTAATCAGTATATCTGTCTCGATGTTCACGGCCTGGCCCGGCACAGCCTTGCCCCAGGTGCTCCGCGAAAGCGTCTGCGGTATCAGCGCAACATCAAAAGACCTTTCCCGCACAGCAGCGACGGTCAGGCTTATCCCGTCAATAGCTATCGAACCTTTTACGATAATTTCGTCCATAAGCTCCACCGGCGGCTCAATAGTAAAAACCGCAAACTCGCCGTCCTTTCGTATGGCTGCAATCCGTCCCACACCGTCGATATGCCCCTGTACGATATGCCCGCCAAATCTGCCGTCTGCCGCCATAGCCCGCTCAAGATTGACCCCGGCGCCGGGCCTGATTTCCTTCAGCGTTGTTTTGCCAAGCGTTTCTTTGCTTACGTCGAAATCCGCCTTTGTGCCGTTTAATGCCGCCGCTGTCAGACATACCCCGTTCACCGCTATGCTGTCCCCGGCCCGAACGCCGTCCGCAAGCTGCCCAAGCTCGACCTGCAGCGACATACCGCCGCTCCTGCGGGAAATCCCGACCGCCTGACCAATACCATCGATAATCCCTGTGAACATCGTATCTAACTCCAGTGAATAAAAGCTTTTCCGGCATACTAAAACCGCAGGCGGTGAAAGTCAAATACCTTTTGACACCCCAACTTGCACAACTTTTGCTTTTCAGGAAGAACGAAAATATGGTATGATAGTTTTTAGACTGATAAAATCACTTTGCCGGAGGATTTTTTATGAACCGAAACAAAGTAATTGCGATTTGCATAGCTCTGCTGCCGGCAGCCATCGCTGCCTTCTGCCGCGCACAGCCGCCCGCGCCCCAGACGCCCGACCCGCAGGCCTCCGCCTCGGCAGACAAAATCCGTCAAAACATCGAAGAAACCCTCAAGCTAATCAGCGAACTTAAGGCCCCGTCCTCCTCAGATGTCGCCGCGTACCAGAAACTTCTCGACGAATCGAAACGGCACGTCGGCCAGTTAAGCGAACAGCAAAAGGCCCAATACGTCCTTTTTCAGGGATGGGTTTCATACTTCCAGAATGACTTGCCGAAGGCATATACTTCCTCAGCCGCAGCCTGCAGATTCGACCCTGCAAATCCCGACGCCTGGGCATCCCAGGCTGCCTTTGCACTGCTGCTGAACAAAAAACCTATGACCCCCCGGCCGCAGCGGCCCGCCCAGCGGCAAAAAACAAAACCGCAGGACCCGATGATGAATATGCCCGGAGTGTATCCCGCGGACGCCTACACCCAGCAAAAGAGTATCCTGAATTTCGACATCCGGCAGCTCAGAGTTGACCTGCTCGAACAAAAAGTGAAACCCTTCAGCCTCGACTGCCTTAACGGCACCACCTTCGACTGGCAGCCCGGCAGCGAGATACTGTGTGCGCTCTACTGGCAAAAATTCACCGACGAAAAAACTCCCGCAGAACCAAACACTCCCTCCGCAGCCGGTCAGACCGACCGAACGCCTCGCCGGACGCAGACGCCTCCGCCAGTCTATGATTTACCGCCGGAAGGCTCGATGCCGCCGATGTTCGAACAGGGATTTGCCCCCGGTCTTGGCTACGGCCAACAGTACCCACTGGACGCACAGACCGCCGCCTGCAACCGGATTATCCAGGCAAGCTGGCTTGGCCAAAAACGATTCTTCAAATTCGTCGCCGTCAACATCGACAACTCCCGTTACAAAGCCGAAATTATAAACGAGATTTTCAAACACCCCTGGCCCTCGGCGCTGGCTCTGGCCGCAGACCAGAAGCCCGATTCCCTGCCGGTAAAACCCGACAGTGCGACAACCCCGCTGCTTATAATAGCCGACAGCGCAGGTTCCGTCCGTTACGCAGGCCCTGCCGATTCCTTCATCGTTCCGATGCTGCTGGCCCATCTTGCATCCGGCCGGCTTCCGGCCGCGGCAGCGACCACGCAGCCGAATACTTACGCTTTGCCCGCAGAGCCTAATGTGCCTGCAAAATCGCCTTTGCCGCCGGTACCTATGCCTGCCCCCGCTGTCAATCAGCCCGAACAAAACCCGCAGCAGGCAGTCGGGGTTGACGACAGCAAATTGGCGGAAGAAGAAAAATTCGAAGCCGAAAAACTGCTTACATATACAAGAGACCTCTTTATGAAGCTTGCAAAAAAACGCGGCCTTACATATACGCAAGGCGTCGATTTCTGCCGACAGCTTATGAAAAAATACCCGGGCACCTCATACGCGCAGCAGGCCAGAGAATTATTGCGTCAGGTGCCTGAAAACCAGCGACAAAGATACGGCATAACCGACCAGGAACTCGGACTCTAATAGCAAAAGGAAATCACAATGACAAACGCAGCCGTTTCGCCGGTCTGCACAATGCCGGCTCTTTTTGTCTCCGCAACCTGCCTTCCGGAAGCCTGGGAAAAGGCCGTCCTGGCCGTATGGGATAACGGCCTGTCAATCAAAACCCAGTACGACAAGCCGGATGACCAGCCCAGCAAAGATGCGACAGTTATGATTGCCGTGGAAAATCCCTTCGCCGAACCGAGAATACACAAAAACTTCCCCGGCGGCCCGGAAGAACTCGAGGCATACAGACAGGAGGTACTGGCCGGAATACACGACCACTGGATTGACCCTGCCGCGGGGAAATGGACCTACACCTACCACCAGCGGCTCTTCGCCTACAGCCCCACGCAAAACCTCCGCGACCCGAAAAGCCCAAAACCATTCAACCCCGTCAATCAGATTCAGTACATCATCGACGCTCTGGCACAATGTTCTCACACACGCCGGGCACAGGCAATCACCTGGATGCCCACCGCCGATGCCGCCACCGACGACCCGCCCTGCCTGCAGCGCATCTGGTGCAGACTTATTCAAAAACCCGACAGAACATTCAGTCTCGAAATGAACACGCACTGGAGAAGCCGAGACCTCTACAAGGCCTGGTTTATGAACGTCTATGCCCTTACGGACCTCCAGAAAACCATTGCGGAACAAATCTCACGCAAAATCAACACACCCGTCTCGGTAGGCAGATACGTTGACATCAGCGACTCGCTGCATATCTACGGCTCATACTTCAAAGACGCCTCCGCGGAGGTCGAAAAAATGCGCACCACCCCGTTCACCCAGCGCGCCTGGGAAAGCTCGCATCCCGCCTTTGCAATGATGACCGCAGAGGCCCGCGAGAAACTTGCCGCCGACCCCGACTGGTACGCCCGGGCAAAAGGATGAACCCAATGACCACGAAAAACAATCGCCTCATCGTATGGGTAAGCCTGCTCTTATTCTGTCTGATTAGCCTTCCGGGGTGCGCCGCCGGGTGGGATTATCCGCGGCCCGACGCAATGCGCAACGTGAAAGATATTTCCTTCTATAAGACTGCCGAGTCTTCTTTCCAACTGCCGGACAACATCCCCGCGGGCCGACCACGCAGCGTCATTCTGCTGATAGGCGACGGGATGGGCGCAAACCATATCGCCCTGGCCAGGCACAGGGCCGTCGGCCGGGGGGGCAGACTCTGGATGGAAACGCTGCCGGTTGCCGGCCTGGTGCGAACGTACTCGGCAGACAACGCTGTAACCGATTCCGCCGCGGCGGCTACGGCACTGGCCTGCGGCGTTAAAACCAACAACGGCGTATTGGGCATTGACGCCAACGGCAAAGTATATTCGTCTATTCTCGAAGTTTTATCGAAAAAAGGCTGGCGTACAGGCCTGGCGGCAACTTCGACAATTACCCACGCCACACCGGCCGGTTTCGCCTCACACGTCTCGTCCCGCGCAAAGGAAGAACAAATCGCCCGGCAAATGCTGGACAGCCGCGTTGACATACTCTTTGGCGGAGGACGAAAATACTGGCTGCCCGCCGCAATCGGCGGCGCACGCTCCGACGGCGCAAACCTCCTGAAACAGGCAAAGTCCGCAGGCTGGCAGATAATCGATGCAAAACAGCAGCTTGACGCCCTTCTCCCCTGCCCGGCAATAGGACTTTTCGCCGATGACGCCCTGACAACGTATGACCCTGAACCGGCCATTGCCGAAATGACCGCCGCAGCGATAAAACTGCTAAGCGCCGAAAACAAAGACTGGTTCGCACCGGAACCGAAATTCTTTTTAATGGTCGAAGGCAGCCAGATTGACTGGGCCTGTCATAAGAACAATGCGGACAACTGCGTTCGCCAGACGCTGCTTTTCGACCTGGCCGTAAAGGAAGCCCTCGACTTTGCCGGACGCGATAAACAGACGCTTGTCATCGTTACCGCCGACCACGAAACCGGCGGACTTGTCCTGACCGCCGACAAAAACGGCAAAGAGATAACCGCCCGCTGGAAAACTAAAGACCACACCGCCGCCGATGTGCCGCTCTTTGCCTTCGGCCCAGGCTGCGGCAAATTCTCCGGCTGCATAGACAACACCGACATACCAAAAAAAATCGCCGACTTGCTGAACCTTGCCGACTTTCCAAAAGTCCTCGAACAAAAAAACACCGAAGAAAATTCTCCCCAGCCCGCAGCGCCGCCCGCCCTAAATTGAAAATTGAAAAACTTGTCCTCACGAAAGTGGGGATTGAACATAGAAAATCTCCCCGCCGCCTGTTCTACTGTTCAACTGTTCCACTTTCTCGCGCAGCGTCGGCCGCCGTCATTCCGAACCCGCCGAAGGCGGCGTGAGGAATCTGCTTATTGTTTAGCCCCCGGACCTGTGCCGGGGGGATGTGTGTTTGTCATTCCCGACCCGGTCGGGAATCCAGTTTTTTTGCACTGCCCGCCATTCGTCAATCGAGAATCGTAAATCGTCAATTTTCCCCGTCCATTACGTCCAATCTGTCCTACCTATCCGAATCGTCTGACGGGTCCGACTTTCTGCAATTCAATTCTTCCCGAATTGTCTTCACATATCTCGGCGGCATAGATTCTTTCTTCCCGTAGGGTGGCGCTCTTGGCCCACCAATTATTTGTCATTCCTGCAAAGTTAAAAACACTACCGCGGACCTTTAATTACTTTTTCTTTTCAATCACGCTGTCAATTTTCCAACCCGAAATCCCATCCAACCCTTCTGTTAAATACAACGAGGGTGTATCAATGAAAATATTAACCATCCTTGTTATTCTTGTTATAATCTGCTCTTTATAGGAGTCAGGTAAATTTTCCCACCATTGCGGTGAAATGGCATGGTTCTCGCAATTGGAGACTACGAGATGAAAAAGCATATCTTCAATCTTTTTCCCATTACACATCATTGCAGCCAACGAACTTATAAATTCAGAGCACACTTTTGAACTGGATTTATGCCAAACAAATACAAATCCCCAGCCTGATTTCATTGGAGCAGAGCAAAAAGAAATTAGCTCTAATACAGAACTGTGGTCCCCTAAATCCTGCAATTGCCTGCCCATAAAATCAAAGACTGGATAAAAGGTTCCCGCAAAAGCTATAAACGGCTTTTGTGATGAGGTAAACACTACATAGTTAACATCGGGGTAGCATTTATTTTTCAAAGAATTGTCGTAAAATGTTTTCTGCGCCTTTAGGTTCCTTAAACCAAAATCCACACCATCCTTTCGCTCCAACAGTATGTCTCTAATCGCTTTTGGAATAGAGCAAATACCTAATTCACTTTCTATGATATTTAATGCATTTTCTTTAACAAACAGTTCTCTG
>JBGSSG010000222.1:0-3887 GCA_041737185.1 Anaerohalosphaeraceae bacterium | reverse complement strand
TTTATTAAAGCCCAGCAGGGTTTCGATACAGGCCTGCGGCATTGCATAAGGGTATCCGCTGCCAAAGAGCAGCTTGTCCATCACGCCGGCCTCATAAGCGCTGAGGACTGTGTTATAGACCTGCCAGATTTTTTGAGGCGTTACGGTAAGGTCTGCAAAGACATTTGGATGCTTTGCCAGAAGTACCAGCGTCTGCTCCAGAAACGGCAGGCCCATTCTGCCGATGATTATTTTAAGTTCCGGGAATTTTCCGGCGATTTCATCGAGCAGCCAGGGCCGGGAGAAATCCATCGCCGCAACGGGCGAAAACGGCGGACAGTTATGGAAAAATACCGGCAGGCCAAGCTGACAGGCGTTTTCATAGAGAATCAGGGCCTGGCTGTGTGCGGGATGGAAGGCATCCTCGGCGCAATACAGGACAAGCCCACGCAGTCCTTTGTCGATAATATCCGCACGGAGACTCTTGGCCGAGACCTTGTCATTTACCGGGTCGAGGACGCCCAAACCGACCGCTTTTGGATTTTGCCGGACATACTGGGCCAATGTCTCGTTGGCCTCTTTGCGGTCGTCGCACCGTCCGGCCAGGACTAAGCAGGCATCAATATCCCTGCAGGCGGCGCGGTGTTCCTGCGTACCGGCCTGCGAGTCGGGGCAGGACAGATGCGTATGACAATCTACAATCATCGGCAAGCCTCAAGTTTTAACCCGGAAAGATTCGATTAAATTTCCGCCAATCGGCACTATAATAGAAAAGGACAGGCTCTATTGTCAAGAAAAACATCCGGGCAGATTATGGAAGCCCGGGGTGTAAAACTTGACAACGGCAGCCCAACGGGCTACTATTGGCCGATAAGGACGGGAGAAACTATGAACTGTACCGGTTGTCAAAACCCGATGATTACCGCCGAACTGGACGATGTGGAGGTGGATTTCTGCCCGCGGTGCGGGGGAATATGGCTGGATGCCGGCGAAATGGAGATACTGCTGGGCGGTAAGCAAAAGACCGCGGCGGCAATCTATTCGTTCAGACCTGCTGAAAACCGCCCGGAAAAAAAACGTAAATGCCCGATTTGCCTTAAACGGATGGAAAAAATAGAGGCTGGGCCGGCGGATGGAACTGTGCTGCTTGACCGCTGCGTCAAAGGGGACGGCCTGTGGTTCGACCGCGGGGAGCTTGAGCAGATTATACGGTTTGCAAAATTCGACGATGGGGGCAAAGTAGTCGCCCTTCTTGAAAACCTTTTCAAAACCAAACACTCTCAAGGAGAACAGAAATGAGCATTTCCAAAAAACCATTCGGCAAGACCGACGACGGCCAGGAGGCAGAACTGTTCACTATTATCAACTCCGGCGGTCTCAGCGCAGAGATAACGAATTTCGGATGTTCGATAGTACGATTAAAGACCCCGGACCGCAGCGGCAAATTCGCAGATATCGTGCTGGGCTATGACAGTCTGGAAGGATACCAGACCAACCCGCCGTACATAGGCTGTGCCGTCGGAAGATACGCCAACAGAATCGCAAAGGGGAAAATTACTCTGGAAGGCAGGACATATCAGTTGGCCATAAACAACGGGCCTAATCATCTGCACGGGGGACTGAAGGGATTCGGCAAAAAGCTCTGGAAGGTAATCGACGCTGAAAACGATATGCTTCGGCTTTCCTATACGAGTCCTGACGGAGAGGAAAATTATCCCGGCACACTGGCGTGCGAGGTTCTTTACATCCTGACGAACAAAAATGAGCTGATAATTGAATACACCGCCACAACCGACAAAACAACCGTCGTGAACCTGACCAATCACAGCTATTTCAACCTGGCAGGCCATAACAGCGGCGATATCCTGTCGCACGAGCTTGTTGTTTATGCCGACAGATACACGCCGGTGAACAGCGAACTAATTCCGACCGGCGAACTTGCACCGGTGGAAGGTACGCCGCTGGATTTTCGCAGGGCAACGGCAATCGGCAAAAGGTTTGATAAGCTCGAAAACGGATACGACCATAATTACGTCCTTAACAGTACCAATTCCGGGCTTGCCCCGGCGGCGGAGGTCTATGAGCCTGTCAGCGGACGGACGATGAAGTTGCTGACCACACAGCCGGGGGTGCAGCTTTATACGGGCAACTTCCTTGACAATGTCAAAGGCAAGCAAAACGCCGTGTACGGCAAGCATTGCGGTTTCTGCCTTGAGACGCAGCACTGGCCCGACTCGCCGAATCAGCCGAAGTTTCCATCGGCGGTTTTGAAAGCCGGCCAGATTTACAATCACAAGGCGATATTCATTTTTGGAACTCGATAACCATTACAGGAAAGGGACCGAAGAATGATTGCACTATTGATAGTCATCGGAATTCTCATAATCGCAGCCTTTGCGGCTGTGGGGATATACAACTCGCTGGTGGGCCTTCGGAATCAGGCGGACAACGCCTGGTCGCAGATAGACGTTCAACTGAAGCGTCGGCATGACCTGATTCCAAACCTCGTCGAGACCGCCAAAGGGTATATGCAGCATGAACGGCAGACGTTCGAGTCGATTACCGAAGCCCGCAGCCGGGCGATGGGGGCCAAGTCGGTGGCTGAAGCATCGAGGGCTGAAGGGGCACTGACAGAGGCGCTAAGCAAGTTTATGCTCGTGGTTGAAAACTACCCGGACCTTAAGGCCAACCAGAATTTCCTTGCGTTGCAGGAGACCCTGACCAGCACGGAAAACAAAATTGCCTTCTCGCGTCAGGCCTATAACGACGCGATACTGTTTTACAACAACAAACTGCAGATGTTCCCGTCGAACATTGTGGGCGGGATGTTCAGTTTCGCCAAACGCGATTACTTCGAGATAGAAAGCCCCGCGGAAAGAGAAACGCCAAAGGTCAGTTTCAGCTAAGCTATGTGGGAACTGATTGCTGTCAATAAGCGTAATTCGATAATTCTGCTGGTCGCTATGGCGGCGGTGCTGGCAGGACTTGGATACTTTCTGGGCATCCTCTTTGCCGGGCCGCAGGCAGGGGCAGCGGGGGTTTTAATCGCCGCGGCGGTCTGGGCGATTCTTTCGCTGATAAGTTTTTCCGGCGGCGACCGGATTCTTCTTGCCTCAAGCCGTGCGGCGGAAGTCGGACCCCAGGTGCATCCGATGCTGTTTAACGTCGTCGAAGAGATGACTCTGGCGGCGGGTCTTCCAAAGATGCCGAAGGTTTATATTATCCCTGACGAATCGCCCAATGCCTTTGCGACGGGGCGAAATCCGCAGAACGCCTCGGTGGCGGTAACGGCCGGTCTGCTTGGGCGTCTGAATCGCGATGAACTGCAGGGGGTAATCGCGCATGAAATCAGTCATATCGTGCATCGTGATATTCTGTTTGTAACGCTGGCCGGAGTTATGCTTGGGGCAATCGTCCTGCTCAGCGAGGTGATGCTGCGGAGTATGCGGTTTGGGTCGATGGGCGGCGGCAGGCGGTTTTCGGGCCGGTCTTCGCGCAATAATTCAGGTGCGGCGGTATTGGCGATTATTATTATCACTGTCGTTTTTGCGATTCTGGCGCCGCTGTTTGCGCGGATTCTGTACTTTGCCCTGTCCCGCCGGCGGGAATACCTGGCCGACGCGGGTGCGGTAAGGCTTACGCGGTATCCGGAGGGTCTTGCAGTCGCTCTTGAGAAGATTTCTCAAAGCGCGATACCGATGACAATGGCCAACAAGGCAACCGCCCCGATGTATATAGCCAACCCGTTTGGGGCGGCGGGCGGAATGGGGCTTTTCAGTACTCATCCGCCGATTGAGCAGCGGATACGAATTCTTCGTTCCATCAGTAAAGGGACGGGGTACGGAGATTATGATACGGCATACAGAGAGTTGACACACTCAACATCTATAGTGCCCGCTTCGGGACTT
>JBGSSG010000173.1:0-1910 GCA_041737185.1 Anaerohalosphaeraceae bacterium | reverse complement strand
CTGACGGATATTTATGAGAATCTGCAGATTTTTGAGGTTGCTCAGGATGCCGGCAGGGTGGTCGGGTGCTGTGCGATTAAGGTAATCTGGGCCGACCTCGGCGAAATCAAGTCCCTTGCGGTGGAAAGTGATTATATGGGCAGGGGGGCCGGCAGGGCGCTTGTCGAGGGGTGTATGGAGCGGGGCAGGGAGTTGGGGCTTAAGCGTCTTTTTACCCTTACCCTTGAGCCGGTTTTTTTTGAGAAGCTCGGTTTTGTGCGTGTTGAAAAGAAGACGCTGCCGATGAAGGTATGGAGCGACTGCGCCCAATGTCCAAAACAGGCAAACTGCGACGAAATCGCCCTTGTATTTGATTTGAAATAGTCTCCGCCCGGGTTGTCAGCCGACCTGGCGGCGCTGGAAGAAGACGACGGACAGCGCCAGTATTCCGAGTGTATAGCAGGCGGCGTAGCCTAAGCCCATAAGCAGATAGACCGCTGGGATTTTGCCGGTTTCATAAATGGCGTCGCTTACCCAGAAGACCTGCAGGTTCGGGATAAAGACAGAGCCGATTTTCTGCAGCGAGGGGTAGTTTCTCGCAAGATGCCCGAAAACCCAGTCGCTTATCAGGCCAAAGAAGAAAACTCCGACGCAGCAGGTCAGTGTCATTACGACGTTAAGGCGCGTCGAAAACAGCACAGCCAGCGCGATGATAATAAACAAGCCAAAAAGCAGCAGCAGGGATGCGTAGATGTCGAAGAGGCTGAAACTTGTAAGGGCCGAGGGCGTGATATTCCAGTCCCTGTCAACAAAAAGCAGGAACACAAGCGCCAGGGTCTCAAAGACGGCTCCGAGGACAACCGCGGTGGCGGGGAAATTCCATTCGTAGAAATAGTTGAGCAGTGCGCTTGCCGGCAGGGTGAACAGGACTATGCAGGCAGCGGCGGTAATAACGGGCCAGTCCAGGGTGTCCGATGCGGTCGTCATTACACCGTGGCGGACGGCCAGCATAAAGGCAACGGTATTTATGTAGTGAGCCAGGCAGACGGCTCCGGCAATGCCGAGGAATTTGCCGATGACGAAAACGGGTCTTGGAACGGGTTTCGACAGCAGTGCGGTAATAGTGCCGGTTTCGATTTCCTCGATTATGGCGCCGGTAGCGGAGAAAACAGCAATGAACAGACCGGCCAGGAAGAGCGTAGAAAGCCCTAACTCCCGGAGCAGCTTGACGTCCTCATCAAGGGTGTACATGCTGACGGAAGGGGCAAGTATGAAAAGCAGAAGGGAAATGACCATAATGACCGAGAATATCGGCTGACGTATCGTGTGGACGAAGGTATTTTGGGCAATAGTGTAAAGTTTAATGAGCATAGGCTAAAATATACTATACGGACCGAAACAATCCTGTTATATTAATTTCTGAAAAAATAGTTAAACCTTTGATTGCAATTATATCCGGGATTATTATATTTTCTACATTTTTGGCAATAAAAAGTTTGGCAAAAAACTAAAATAACCGGGAAGGCAGTATGGCGGCAGCTTCAAAGAAGGCTCGGGGCGTATGTTTGGCGGCGCTTGTGCTAAGCGTATTATTTTTCGCCGGGACGATGATACTTGGCGTCTATATTGGCAGCCATGCGGTCTGCCTGATAGGCTGGGAGGCTCTTGCCGGCGGTTTAGTCTGGCTCACGCTGCTGATACAGTTTTACCAGAGGAGCCTTGCGGAACAGGAAAAGCTGGATATTGCGCAGTTGTCCCGGTCGCGGCAACAGGATACGATATTTCAGGCCGGCGGCGAGCGGACAGCGATGTTCGAGGTCGCACAAAAGCGGCTGGTACTGCTTGAGAAGTGGTTTATCCCCATCGCTGCTGTGTTAATCGCCCTTTATGAAATAACCATAGGCCTGCTTCTTTTCAGCAAGATAACCAGT
>JBGSSG010000138.1:0-9257 GCA_041737185.1 Anaerohalosphaeraceae bacterium | reverse complement strand
GGTCGGCATTGCCGGCGGCTCACAGACGCTCGTCGTCTTTGGTTTTGCCGGGGCATTGCTGCATATAATCAACCATTCGCTTTTTAAGAGTCTGCTGTTTATGTGCGCAGGCGCCGTCCTGCACGCGACAGGTACGCGATACATGGATTTATTGGGCGGTCTTATTAAACGTATGCCGCAAACCGCCGGGGCATTTGTCATAGGCGCAATAGCGATATGCGGCCTGCCGCCGCTGAACGGATTTATCGGCGAATTTCTTTTGTATTACGGGTCATTCAGCGCAGCCATTTCAGACGGCATACGATTAGTCGTGCCGACGGCGGGAGCTATTGCCGCTCTTGCGGTAATCGGCGGTTTTGCCCTGGCGGCCTTTACAAAAGTTTTCGGTGTCGTTTTTCTGGGCGGGGCTCGGACATCTCAAGCGACAAACGCACACGAGGCAAATGCGGAAATGCGTATCGCAATGTGGATATTGGCGGGACTTTGTATCATTGTCGGCCTGACAGCTCCTCTGATACTGCCGGCGCTTATCCCGGTTGTTTCACAAATCGCGTCTGCAGCATCTGAAACAACCACGGCATATATCAGCCAGGCCAATGCGATGCTCTTTACCATTGCGACAGCTTCAATAATGTTTATGGCTCTTATTGCGGCTCTTGTGCTGCTTCGACGATGGCTTTTGCATAATAAAGCTGCGGCACAGTCTCCGACGTGGGATTGCGGCTATGCCGCGCCGAGTGTCCGGATGCAGTACACAGGCTCATCGTTTGCCCAGCCGATAGTGGATATGTTCAGGGGCGTGCTGTACAGCCGAAGCAAGGCTGTGAAAATAACGGAACTGTTTCCAGAGCAGGCACAGTTTGAATCGCATACGCCGGATGTAAGCAGTGAGTATCTATACCGTCCGATATTCAAGTGGGTTGATTTGGTGATAAGTAAAATGCGGTGGGTACAGTACGGTGTCGTGCAGATGTATGTCCTCTATATCGCGATTACGCTGATAATTCTTTTGGTGTGGAAACTCTAATGACAGACCTGGCAATAATGATAATCCAGCCTGCTGCCGCTATGCTGCTTGCGCCAATGCTGCCGGGTGTAATCAACCGCGTCAAGGCGTTCTTCGCCGGCAGACGCGGCCAGCCTTTGCTCCAGCCATACTATGATTTGTGGCGGCTGCTTCACAAGGGCGTTGTTTACAGCACGACAACATCGTGGGTTTTCAGGATAGCGCCTGTTATCTGTCTTGCGGCGGTTATATTGACAACATTTATCGTGCCTCTCGGCGGCAGCCGAAGCCTGTTTAGCTTTAACGGTGATTTGATTTTCGCGGCCTACTTACTGGGGCTGATGCGGTTTTTCATTGTCATCGGCGCATTAGACACAGGCTCAAGTTTTGAGGGAATGGGCGCAAGTCGTGAAGTACAGTTTTCCGCATTGGCAGAACCGGCATTATTTATCGCACTGGCGGCTATGGCAAGGCAGACTTCAAGCATTTCGTTTTCGGGAATTTTTGCCGCTGTTACGCCGCAGATATGGGCGAGCAATTGCGCAACGCTTCTGCTGGTTGCCGCAGCGCTGATTATCGTTCTTCTGTCGGAGAATTCACGCATTCCCATAGACGACCCCAATACACACCTTGAACTAACGATGATACATGAGGTGATGGTACTTGACAACAGCGGGCCTGACCTTGCGTTCATTCTGTACGGCGCTGCGATTAAGTTGTGGATATTTGCCGCGATACTGGTCGGAACGCTTTTGCCGCTTGGCACGATGCCGCGGCGGCTGTCGATACCGCTTGCCGTGGCCGCCGTTTTTGGCGTCGCGGTGGCCGTCGGCATTGTGGAATCCTGTATGGCCCGGCTGCGGCTGGTGCGCGTCCCGCATCTTCTTTTTACCGCCGTTGCTCTTGCAATACTGGCGATTGTTTTTGCATTAAGGAATTAAGCCGTGTGGACAGACATTATAATGGTATTGCTGATATTGACGAATATGGCTGTTCTGGGGAGCAGCAGACTTCGTGCCTGCATTCGTGTCGTGGCGGCTCAGGGGGTCGCTTTGGGCATACTGCCCCTGCTCATACACAGCTTTGAGCCGCAACTGCTCCTGTTTACCGTACTAAGTGTAATCCTCAAGGGCGTCGTATTCCCCTATATGCTTTGGCGAACACTGCGGCAGTTGAATGTCTGGCGCGAAGAAGACCCGTACGTGGGGTATGGTTTATCATTACTGACAGGACCGATTGCGCTGGCGTTTTCGTGCTGGATAAGCACCCGCCTGCCTCTGCCGTACACCGTCCATTCGGAGATGCTTATCCCTGTCGCCCTGTTTACGCTGATAGTGGGACTGTTTCTTATTGTAAGCCGAAAAAAAGCGCTGATGCAGGTACTGGGATACCTGGTCCTGGAGAACGGCATTTACGCGTTTGGTATGGCTATCGCAAACCAGCAGCCCATGTTAATCGAACTGGGAATTCTGCTCGATGTATTCGTGGGTGTATTTGTGATGGGTATCGCAATTTTCCATATCAGTCGGCAATTCGACCATATTGATACCGACCAGTTAAGCCTGCTAAGGAGCTGATGATGATTTGGGCATTATTGGGAATCCCGTTGAGTGCGGCTCTGCTGAGCCTGCTCCTCCGTGCCGAGGGTTTGCGGCGAGGCGTTCTGGTCGGCGCCGCCGTATGTCATACCGCGATAGTCGCGGCAAGCTGGGTTCATCCGGCCTCCCCGATACTGGGGGGCTGGTTTGCAATAGACCCGGTGGCACAATTGTTTTTGAGCATTACCAGTGTTTTATTTCTTGCGGCGTCGTTCTATGCGGTCGGATACCTCCGCGCCGAGCCGCGCGGAAAAACGAAGGATTTCATAAAAGAGGAATTCTTTGTGAACGCCCCGGAAGCCATTTTTATCGGTTGTCTGCTGATGTTCCTGACGACCATGACGATGGTTATCACCAGCCAGCACTTTGGCGTGCTCTGGGTTGCTATGGAAGCGACAACGCTGGTCTCGGCGCCCTTGATTTATTTTCACCGCCATTCCCGTTCGCTGGAGGCGACGTGGAAGTATCTTCTGATTTGTTCAGTAGGCATTGCCGTCTCGCTCCTGGGCAATTTCTTTCTGGCCATTGCCGCGTCGTCTCCTGACGGCACATCCATCCCTCTGATGCGCAGCGACCTCATTGCTCACGGTCCGCAGCTCTGGGCGCCGTGGGTTCGGGCGGCCTTTATCTTCTTTCTGGTCGGCTATGGTACCAAAATGGGACTTGCCCCGCTTCATACCTGGCTGCCCGACGCCCACTCCGAGGCGCCGTCGGTCGTATCTGCGCTTTTATCCGGGACACTGCTGAATTGTGCGTTTGTAGGTATTCTGCGGGCGTATGAGGTAACTGCTGCCGCCGGTCATTTACTATTTGCGCAGGACCTTCTGGTTTTGTTCGGACTTGTCTCAATGACTTTTGCGGCCGTGTTCATCATCGGCCAGGCAGATTATAAACGCATGCTCGCTTATTCAAGCGTCGAACACATGGGCATACTTGCTCTTGGCGTGGGACTTGGCGGGGCGGCGGTATTTGGTTCAATGCTGCATGCCGTCAATCACTCGCTCACCAAAGCGGCCCTGTTTTTGGTTGCCGGCAATATCCTTGCTGCGTATAAAACCAAAACCGCAAACAAAGTACGAGGACTGTTTTCGACAATACCGGTATCGGGCTTATTATGGGCGGCAGGGATATTGGCGATTACGGGCTTTCCGCCTTTCGGAACATTCCTGAGTGAATTTACGATTCTCAGGGCCGGTATCGAGCAGGGACGTTATTTCGTTGTAACAGCATATCTTGTACTTCTGGCGGTTATTTTTATCGGCATCTCCGCTATCGCGTTTCGCATGGCACAGGGCCGCAGCGCCGGGCCTGTTTCGGTAAAAGCCGAGCGATTTCTCGCTATTGTGCCGCCTGCGATATTGCTGTTCGGCGTACTTGTGCTCGGAGTTTATGTGCCGCTGCATTTAAGCGATGTTCTGCACGCTATCGCCCGTATGCTGGGAGGTAATTGATGAGCCGACAACTGCTTGCCATTTACAGCTGTAAAACTGCCGACATCAGCGCGTTGCCGAATTTGCCGACAGACGATTTTCGCAATATCGTTACAGGGATGGTTAACGACGGCGCACGCATTGCCTCGTTATTCGGTATGCCGCAGAATAATGATACCGTAAAATTGATTGTCGTTCTTGCCGATGACCGTCAGGGCGTACTGCATCTGGCGTCAACCGAGGTAAAAGAAAGTTATCAATCGCTGACGCCGGATTGCCCGCAGGCACACTGGTTTGAACGCGAGATTGCCGAACAGTTCGGCGTCCGTCCACAGGGCCATCCCTGGCTCAAGCCTATACGTTTTCATCAGTCTTATACAGGAAATGATGCGTGGAAGCGTTCCGCTGACGCGGCGATTCAGCCGGGCATAACCGATTTCTTCCGTATCGAAGGCAGCGAAATACATGAAGTTGCCGTCGGCCCTGTACATGCAGGCATTATTGAGCCGGGACATTTCCGCTTCCAGTGCAATGGCGAAAATGTTCTGCATCTGGAAATATCTTTAGGTTATCAGCATCGCGGCATCGAACAACAGATGGCAGGGACGCCGAATAACCGCTCGATTCACTACATCGAAACGGCCGCGGGCGATACGACGATTGGGCATACTACGGCGCATTGCCATATTCTTGAAGCGTTGAGCAGTTGTTCAGTTCCGGCGCGGGCACAGGTACTTCGAGGCATTGCCCTCGAGTTGGAACGGCTTGCAAATCACACCGGCGACCTCGGCGCACTGGCAGGCGATATCGGGTATCTGCCTACATCATCCTTTTGCGGACGCATCCGCGGCGATTTTCTTAATATGACGGCTATGCTTTGCGGGAACCGTTTCGGACGCGGTTTTCTCCGTCCGGGCGGTACGGCTTTTGACCTCGAAACACGACATATTGACGACCTTCGTCAGCGTTTGACCGCCGCTTTTAAGGATGTTGCCAATGCGGCCAATTGTCTCTGGACGACTCCGTCGGTGCTTAGCCGTTTTGATGATACCGGAGTTTTATCAAAACAGACGAGCAGAGATTTGGGACTTGTGGGTACTGCCGCCCGCGCGTGCGGTCTTGAACGCGACTGTCGTTATAATTTTGCCAGCGGCATTTTCCAGTTCGAGCAGATACCCGTTGCGACCTGGAATACCGGGGATGTTTTTGCTCGTGCGTATGTCCGATGGCTTGAGATACAGCACTCCGTTGCGTTTATTCAAAACCAGCTCCATACGATGCCTTCCGGCCAGGTGCGAACCGATACAGGCTCTATCGCGCCGAACAAGATTGCCGTGGCGATGGCCGAAGGCTGGCGAGGTGAAATCTGCCATGTTGCCGTAACCGATGTCGCCGGACGTTTTGCTCGTTATAAAATTGTTGATCCATCGTTCCATAACTGGATGGGACTGGCCGTTGCGATGCGAAATCAGCAGATATCCGATTTTCCGCTGTGCAACAAGAGCTTTAACCTTTCTTACTGCGGGCATGACTTGTGAGGTTTTTATGCTGAAAGCGCTGATATCACGCATCAAACAAGGCTATCGCACATATCCGTTCCCGGCCAAACAGCCTGTTCTGCCTGAACGGTTCATAGGCAGGCCCATTTTGCATTATGATAAATGCGATAAGTGCCGGGAATGTGAAAACGTATGTCCTGTCGGCGCGATATTTTTTGAAGCCGGCAAAATCCATATTGATACAGGTAAATGCCTTTTCTGCGGAGATTGTGCCGGAATATGCTCGAAGGGCGCTATTGAGTTTTCCGGAGATTACCGTCTTGCCGCGAATAAACGGCAGGACTTGCTGGTTTCGGATAAGGAAATAAAACTGGCTCAATCGCTCGACAGACAAAGCCGCAGGATATTTGGCCGCTCTCTGAAACTCCGTCAGGTCAGCGCCGGCGGGTGTAATGCCTGTGAGGCTGATACGAATGTGCTTACAACGCTCATTTTCGACCTTGGCCGATTCGGCATTCAGTTTGTGGCTTCGCCTCGCCACGCAGACGGAATCCTTGTTACCGGGCCGGTAACACAAAATATGAAACTGGCGCTCAAAAAAACTTATGCTGCGATTCCTTCGCCGAAATTTGTAATAGCTGTGGGCGCTTGTGCGATTTCAGGGGGCATTTACGCAGGACATCCAGAGACCAGCGATGGAATCAACGGCATAGTACCGGTAGATTTGTATATCCCCGGCTGTCCGCCGCATCCTTACACAATTCTTGACGGGCTTATAACTTTTCTTGGGCGTCGTAGCGCCGATGCAATCAAGTCCAAGTACGAAAGACAAGTTTGTTAGACGCTCTTAGTATCAGGCAAACAGGGCATCGACAAACTCATCAGGGTCGAATTCCGCTATGTCTTCGGGTTTTTCGCCCAGGCCGACAAATTTTACGGGGATGTCGAGGATATCTTTTATGGCGATAACGATGCCGCCGCGGGCTGTGCCGTCCAGCTTGGCCAGGAAGATTCCGGTAACATCGACGGCCTTTGTGAACATCTGGGCCTGGGCGATGGCGTTCTGGCCGGTAGTGGCGTCCAGAACGAGCAGCACTTCGTGGGGTGAGCCGGGGATTTGACGCGAGGCGACGTTGCGTATTTTAGTCAGTTCGTCCATAAGGGGTTTTTGTGTGTGGAGGCGTCCTGCGGTATCGAGGATAAGAAAATCTGCGTCCCTTGCGATTGCTGCCTGGCAGGCGTCGAAGGCGACCGCGGCAGGGTCGGCTCCCGATTTGTGTTTTACGATTTGTACGCCGATACGCTCGGCCCAGATGGAAAGCTGCTCTACGGCGGCGGCGCGGAATGTGTCGCAGGCTGCGACGATGACTTTTTTATCGTTTCGGCTAAGAACGTACGCGAGCTTGGCAATGCTGGTGGTTTTTCCTGAACCGTTAACCCCTGCTATGAGAATGACGGTCGGCCCGGAAGAGGCGCTGTGCAGCGTGCGGTCCTGACTGGGCCAGTAGTTTTTGATATGCTCCTTCAGGAATGGAATAATCTGCTCTGAAGATTCAATCTGTTTCTGCTGCCAGGCCGAACGCAAATCGTTCATAAGTCTCTCGGTAGTCTGGACGCCTATGTCGTCGCCGATGAGGGTGTCTTCAAGCCTGCCAAGCAGGTCTGTGTCGATTTTCCTGCCCAGACTTAGTACCGCCGACAGGCTGGAGCTTAGCTTGTTCCTGGTCTTGGACAGACGGTCTTTCAGGTACTGGACTGTCTTTGTAAAAAAACCCATACATTCTCCTGCGGAAGAAGGATAATTACTGCCGGACGGAGTGTCGCATAAATCGCGGCAAAATTCAAGAGATTCCCGGATACCTGAAAATTGAATTCCTTTGACAACTGATTCGGCAAGTGGTACATTCCGCAACTCAACTGCCGGGAAAAATCAACCCCTGAATTACGGACAAATTTTTATGGTACCCTGCGAGAACGCGGCGTCCTGTTGTGGAGACGGGATTTTTTGCCGCCCGGCGGGTTTTTACCCTTTTATGAGATGACTATTGGGCAGACAGGAAACAATTGAATTGTTTGAGCGGATACTGGAACGGGTTTGTGTTCTTGACCCGGTCAACGCGCGCAAGTGGTTTGACGAACTGACGGTCGCGGCTTTTGACCGTGGTCAGCTCGATATAGGCTGTCCGGACGCGGTCAAAGCGCAGTATCTTAAAGACAACTGTCTTGGCGTGTTCACCCAGGCGGCGCAGAATGTAACGGGGCATTTAATAAGCGTTCATTTTACTCAGTCCGAGACTGCCGCACAGGGCCAGGCGGAGGTAAAATTCAGGATTCATCCCGATTATACGTTCGACAATTTTGTCGTCGGGCCGTGCAACCGCCTGGCGCACGCAAGCTGTATGGCAATCAGTCAGAATCCGGGGAATGTCTATAACCCGCTGTTTTTGTACGGCAATGTCGGGCTGGGCAAGACGCATCTTCTGCACGCGGTATGTCACCAGACCAGGGCGACACTGCCGGGGATGTCGATACAGTTCTTGAGCTGTGAGGCGTTTGTGAACGGTTTTATCGAGGCGATAGAGAAGGGAACGCTGTCGGATTTTCAGAACCAGTACCGCACGGTGGATATGCTGATAATCGACGATGTTCAGTTCCTGCGTGAACGCGAGCATAGCCAGGAAGAGTTTTTCCATACTTTCAATGCGCTGTACAACAATCGCCGGCAGATTGTGCTGACAGCCGATTCGGCGCCGCAGGAAATGTCCTCAATGGAGGAAAGGCTTGTAAGCAGGTTCAAGTGGGGACTGGTGGCTCGGCTTGATTCACCCAGCTATGAAACGCGGATTGCGATAGTCAAAAAGAAGGCCAGTTTGTGGGGACTTGAGCTTCCTGATGGGGTGGCAGATCTGATAGCCGAGTATATCAAAACAAACATCCGTGAGCTTGAAGGGGCGCTTACGGTCGTTTACGCCACGGCCAAAACGGCGGGCGTGCCGATAAGTCCGGCGCTTGTCAGAGAATCGCTCGGCGTTCAGGATGCGCTTTCGTCAAAACCGCCGGCAATGGGAGAGATAATCGCAACGGTCAGCGAGGCGTTCGATGTACGGGTTACGGAACTCCAGAGCAAAAAACGCAGCGTCAGCATCGCACTGCCAAGACAGGTCTGTATGTATCTCGGTCGAATTCTGACCCGGCACAGCCTTGAGGAAATAGGCGGCCATCTCGGCGGCAGAGACCACTCGACCGTGCTTCACGCCTGCGGGAAGGTCGAGCAGATGTACAAGAGCGATGCGCAATTTCGAGACCGCATAGACCGGCTGACGGCGGGGCTTTCGCAGGGGCGGTAAGGACGGATTTTTTTGTGCGGGACGGTTATTGCCGGCCCCGGCTTTCGTCCTGTTCCAGGTCTTCCGTGTCGGCGAAAACGTCTTTGTTTTTTTCCTTTTCGAGCAGTTCGCTCAAAGTGGGCTTATCGAGAGTATTTCCGTTGAGGATGCCCTTGACTTCTTCGGCGTCGAGAGTTTCATATTTTATCAGGGTCTGCGCGAGATTGTTGAGTTTTTCGCGGTTCAATTCCAGAAGCTCCGCAGCCTGAGCGTAAGCGGCGTCGAGCAGTTTTTTGATTTCATTGTCAATCACTTCGGCGGTTTTCTGTGAAAATTCGGGTCCACTGTGCGTCCAGTATGATTCGCCCGATATATCGGGGCCATAGTTGACCGGTCCC
>JBGSSG010000320.1:0-6993 GCA_041737185.1 Anaerohalosphaeraceae bacterium | reverse complement strand
CGCAAGACTTATGCACTCGGCGGCTGGGGAGCTTCGGCATTGCACCGTGCTGCTTGATGCGGCGATGGCAAACGCAGTCTTCAAAACCCCGCAGCGGCTTTTGTTCGCCTCCGGCCAGATGTTCGACGAGGTTTCCTCCGGGCTGGATGAGGCGATTGGCGGCAGGCTGATTTCCGCAGACCGGCGGCTGCGGGACAGCGAGAATTGGGTCAGACAGATTGAGCCGATGCGAATGATATATGCCGGTTCGCAGAAGGTTCAGATGGTTTTTGACAGGCTTTCAAAGGCGGCGGCCCGAAGACTCGCTGCGGGCCGGCAGGTTTTGGAAAGGTTTGAGGCGATCATCCGACAGGCCGCTCCGGCCGGGGTTGTCAGAAATCATTCGACTAAGCTTGCCGAGTGCAAAAACCTGTTTGCCTTAACTGTGCGAAACGCCCTGTCGAAAAACCGGATGCAGTTGACGTCTGCTGAAAACAGATTAAACGCGATAAACCCCAAAGCGGTTCTGTCGAGGGGCTACAGTATTACCGTTAATAAGCGGACGGGGACGATTTTGACATCGGCAGGTCAGGTGCAAAAAGGGGATTTGATTTCGACCGAGTTGTCGGGTGATGAAGCGGTTGAGAGCATAGTAGAAAAAACGCTGATTAAAGAGCAGAAAAAGTAAGCTGAATGTTCAGTCGTGTATATTGACCAGTGGTTCCTGCCGAACCGCCAAGGGGGTGTAAAGCTATGCATCCATCGCCAATAAAATATTGGCATGCTTGATACGATACGCTTGAGTTTTGCCTTTTTTCACTAAATTTTCCAGTTCTTTTTGTTCATCCCGATTCCTTTCAGAAAAATGATACTCTGAAAGTTATATCGGCAATTCCTATTCAGCCGCTAAAATCAAATGTTATGAGGTAGTAGTACGGCGTAGATAAAAGGTCAACGGTTGGTTTCCAGCAGTTTTTGCAAAACGGCCAGGAGGGTGTCCGGCTCGAAATATTTTTCTTCCAGCCTGACATAGACCGTCCGTGCATCGAGAATACTCACCCTGCCCGGACATCGGGCGAACAAATCAGAACAGGGCGTATTTTCCTTAAATGAAAAAATCAGGTCCTGATTATGCGCCACAATGCTGGCTATCCCCCATTTTCCTGCCAGCAGCCGAACCTTGCTTACCTCAAGCAGCAGCCGGACTGTCCGGGGCGGCGGCCCGAACATATCCGCCAACTCATCGGCCATAGCGTCCAGGTCCCGGCACGACTGGCTTTGCGCTATCCGCCTATAGACCTCCAGCCTCTGGCGGTCGGAAGAGATATAATTTTTCGGTATCCCCGCGGCAAAGCCAAGCTCCAGCGCAGTCATCGGCGGCGTTTCCACAGGTTCGCTGCGCAGACGCTTGACCGCCTCGGCCAGCAGCCGGCAGTACATCTCATAGCCGACCGTGTTTATATGACCCGACTGCTGCGCACCCAATATATTGCCCGCGCCGCGTATCTCAAGGTCGCGAAGGGCGATGCGAAAACCTGCGCCGAGCTGCGAAAACTCCTCAATCGCCTTTAGCCTTCGCGCCGCCATCGGGCTTACAGGCCTGTCGGCGGGCAAAAACAAATACGCATACGCGCGATGCCTGTATCGGCCAACCCTGCCGCGAAGCTGATGAAGCTGCGCCAGGCCAAAACGGTCCGCGTCATTTATTATCATCGTATTGGCGTTCGGTATATCAAGGCCCGCCTCGATAATTGTCGAACATACAAGCACATCGGTCAGGCCCTGAACAAACCGAACCATCGCATTCTCAAGCTCGTGCTTATGCATCTGCCCGTGAGCGACGTCAACACGAATTTTCGGGTCATTGATTATCCGGCGGACCATTTGCGCCGCTTTGTCAATGGTCCCGACGCGGTTATGGACGAAAAAGACCTGGCCTTCCCTGCCCAACTCAAACAGAATCGCCTTTCGAATCAAATCGCTGTCAAACCTGCATACGCTGGTAACCACGCTTCGCCTGTCCAAAGGCGGCACTGCCAGCGAACTTATATCACGCAGCCCCAGCATCGACAAATGCAGCGTCCGCGGTATCGGCGTTGCCGTCATCGTCAGAATATCGACATTGACCCGAAACCGCTTGAGCCGTTCTTTGTGCTCTACGCCGAAACGCTGCTCCTCGTCGATAATCAACAGACCCAGGTTCTTAAAATCAACATCGGAACTTAACAGCCGATGCGTGCCGATGAGTATATCAACCCTGCCAAGACCCGTATCGCGTATGATTTCCCTGATGGTCTTGGGCGGGGTGAAACGGTTAAGAATCTCCACCCGAACCGGAAAATCGGCAAACCGCTCCGCGAATGTCCTGCCGTGCTGAACGCACAACACCGTTGTCGGAACAAGCACCGCTGTCTGTTTGCCGGCCTGGGCCGCCTTGAACGCCGCTCGCATCGCAAGCTCTGTCTTGCCATAGCCAACGTCCCCGCAAAGCAGCCTGTCCATCGGAATCGCCGCGGCCATATCGCCTTTTATCTGACCGGACGAGTTTGTCTGGTCGGGCGTCTCCTGGTACGGAAACGATTCCTCAAACTCCTTCTGCCAGAGCGTATCAGGCCCGAATGAAAATCCGCCCATCTGCCGCCGCCTGGCCTGAATGTCGAGAAGCTCTGACGCCAGTTCCTGCACGCCGGCAGCGACCTGCTGTTTCGCACGTTCCCATTTCTTTGTGCCGATTTTACTAAGCGGCGGCCTGCGCGGCATTGAGCCGATGAATTTATGCACAAGATGCACATTTGTCGCCGGCACATAAATTCGAACCTTGTCGGCATACTCAATCGTCAGATACTCTCCCGTTCTGCCGCCACGCTCCATCGTCTCGATACCACGAAAACGTCCGATGCCGTATGAAATATGAACGACATAATCGCCCCTGTTCAAATCAAGCAGGCTCTCGACCGGCGACACCGACCGCAGCGTCCGGATGCGCCTGCGAAGCGAAACCTGCCCGAACAACTCGTGATGGCTTACCACAATCGTCGAAAGCGACCGAACGATAAAACCCTGATGAATAAATCCCGGACAAATCGCAAGACCCTTCGGCGCCTGCCCGCAGGTCTGCTCGACTATCTCGCCAACCCGGGCAATCTGGGCCTGGTTCTCACAGAACAGTATCACCGACTCTGTCCTTGCCCTTTCGGCAAGGTCTGCCAGGACATTCTGTTTTTCCTTCCATATCTGGCCCGCCCTGTGCTCGAATTCCTGTGCGCTTGTAATGTCCAGATGAACGACATCTCCGGCCCCGGCAGGAGCGAACCTGCTTATCTCAAGCCGCACAAAACGCTCAAGCGACCGGTGTATCGTCTGCCACGAATACATCCGGACGGCATCGTCGAGCCTGCCCAGAAAAACATCGGAGACCTCGGCAATCTGCAAAGGCTCTTCGAGAATCACTATCGTCTCTGCCGGCAGGACATCCAAAAACGACTCGCCCCGCTCAAAAGAAGGATCCCGTCCCGCCGCGATTACCGTGAGCTTTTCGACGGATTTGTCGGACCGCTGCGTATCAAGGTCAATCCGCCTGATGCTCTCTATGCAATCGCCGAAAAACTCCACCCGCACCGCCAAAGGCGCGCCGGCAAAATCTCCCGTTTTACTTACGCTGACAGGCGAGTAAATATCGACTATCCCGCCTCGGACCGCAAACTGACCCGGACAATCCACGCTGTCGGTACGCTCAAACCCCCTTTCCAAAAGCCACTCGGCCAGCAGCCGAGGCTCTATGGTTTTGCCCGCCGAAAGCTCAAGTCCTCGGTCCAAAAGCTCCCTGGCCGCCGGTGCAGGCTGATTGAGGGCCTGAATCGACGCGCACACAATCCACGGCTCCCCTCGGCCTTTGAAAATCTCAAGACACATCCGCATCCGCTGGCTGCCTATCTCGTCGGCGGCCTCAACCGCGCCGGCAGGCACACCTTCCCATACCGGAAACGTCTGGGCCGAATGCGAAGAAAATACCTGTAAATCATCGCACACCCTGTCCGCGTCGTCTATGTGCGGACTGATATACAGAATCGGCCTTTTGAGTTTTTCAGCGATATGCGATGCCAGCAGCGGCGCAAAGGACCCCCACGTCCCGTCGGCAAATACAGGCCCATCTTCGGGCCTTGCGCCTGCCAGCCGGGATACAATTTCCTGGACCGTCTTATCTTTGGCTAAATCAATCAGCGATTGCATGCGGCGATGCGCTCCTGAAATCGCCGCAGACAATCACCGAAACCTCAGTCGCCAAAACTTGTGCCGACCGAACGAGCCGCAAGAATCAGCGGATGGTTCTTAGGCACAGTCTTTATCCTGCCCGCCGTCTGCCCCAGCGGGATACTGTCAAGCCTGCCGTTCTTAATCACCACCAGCCTGCCGACCTGCCCCTTCATCAGAAGCTCCATCGCAAAATACCCGAACTGCGTGGCAAGCGCACGGTCAAAAGGCGTCGGCACGCCGCCCCGCTGAATGTGCCCTAAATTGACCGCGCGACAGGTAAGCCCCGTTATTCCCGCCAGTTGGTCGGCCAGCATAAACGAAATGCCGCCAAGCCGGACGGGATCGGGGCTGTTGGCGACTTTTCTCGCTACAACCATTTTGCCGCCTTTGGGTTTTGCCCCCTCGGCAACACAAATAATACTGAACCGCTTGCCCCTCTTGGAACGGGCGATGACGTAATCGGCCGCTTTGCCGAGATTGTACGGTATTTCCGGAATTAAAATCACATCGGCTCCGCCCGCGACACCGGCGTGCAGGGCAATCCAGCCTGCGTATCTGCCCATCACTTCCACCAGCATCACCCGATGATGCGAACTTGCCGTTGTATGAAGTTTGTCGATAGCCTCGGTGGCGGTCGTTACCGCGGTGTCAAAGCCGAAGGTGATATCCGTGCCCCACAGGTCGTTGTCGATGGTTTTAGGGACGCCTATTACGGTCAGACCCTCTTTGGCAAATGCCGCGGCGGAGACCATCGTCCCGTCCCCGCCTATACAAATCAGGGCCTCGATACCGCGTTTGCTCAGGTTGACTATGCATTGTTCGGATACATCCCTTACCACGGTCTTTTTGCCGATCTGAACCGGATAGGCGAAAGGGTCGGATGTATTTGATGTGCCCAGAATCGTCCCGCCGACGGTCAAAATGCCGCTTACGTCGCGATAGTCTATCGGGCGAATCCGGTCTTCTATCAGGCCCTGATAGCCGTCCTCGATGCCCCAGACCTCGATATCATACTGGTTAATAGCGATTTTACTGACCGCCCGTATAACCGCGTTCAGCCCCGGACAATCGCCCCCGCCGGTCATCACCGCTATTTTCCCGATTTTCGCCTTGGCCATAATTTCCCCAGTGATTTATGTGTCAATACTAAAAGCACGCGCACTTGATTCAACTCCATTGCTTATATTATCGGTCAAACCGTCCTGTTGTTAAAGAAAAAACCTTTCGCATTACGCGGTGGTTTCAGTCAGCCGGCCGATTTACTCCGCGTCGAGGTATAAACAAAAGATTACTGAAGCCCTCGCCGATGTGTGCCCCGTCAACAGACCGCGATAAGTCCACCTTAAAAGAACCGGTTTTTTGTCTTGACCATAGGCAAGGATTAGTTAGCATAAAGTTCCTGACAGTTCAAGGTAAGTTTAAAAAATATTATTGATGCTTAACGGAGGAAATTATGTTTATTGAGCATTTAAGTGGAAAATGTCAGAGAAATAATGGATTAAAAAGTAAATCGAGGCGTATTATCCATCGTTCCGGTTGTGTTTTTCTTTTTGCCTCATTGCTTTTTTCTTCCACACCTGTCTTATTGGGCAAATCTGACCTCAGAAAAGAATTTATTTGCCCGCCTGACTCGGCTCGGCCGGGTGTGTACTGGTACTTTATGGATGGGAACCTGAGCCGCGATGGGATGACCGCCGACCTGGAGTCGATGAAGGAAGCAGGTCTCGGAAACCTCGTTTTTCTCGAGGTGAATGTGGGGGTACCCCGTGGACCGGTAAACTTCATGAGCGAACAGTGGCAGGAGTTGTTTGCCCGCGCCATTCATGAAGCGGAACGTCTGGGAATTGACATTACCCTGGGCTCTGGGCCGGGCTGGACCGGCAGCGGCGGGCCATGGGTCAAGGCCGAGCAGTCCATGCAGCATCTGGTATTCAGCGTGGTTGAAACCAAAGGACCCGGAAAATTCGATGCTGTCCTTCCTTTGCCTGAACAGCGTTCTACTAATTGGAACAAGATGCGCAGCGACTTCTACGAAGATGTCGTGGTCTATGCGTTTCCCCGTTGCAAACCTGTCATTCGCGACATTAATGAAAAGGCGCTTTACGAAAGATCCCCTTACTCATCGACACCCGGTGTGAAGCCCTATCTGCCTGCGCCGGCACAATATCGGGAGCCTGGATATGAAGACGTAATTTCTATCAAGAACATGGTGGACCTCACGAAGCATTTGGGAGCCGATGGACGCCTGCGATGGGATGTTCCTGCGGGCGAATGGACTATTGTGCGTATGGGACGCCGCTCTACGGGAGCCATCTCACAGCCGGCGCCTGCGCCCGGAGTCGGCTTAGAATGCGATAAGTTTGATGCCGCGGCGTTTGATGACCATTTTGAAAACTTTGTGGGCAGGCTGCTGAAGAAAGTTGGTCCGCGCAAGAATGATAATGGCTGGACCACACTGCATATGGATAGCTGGGAGATGGACGCTCAGAATTGGACAAAAGAGTTTTGCAAGGAGTTTAAGAAACGGCGATGCTATGATTCCAAGCCATACTTACCTGCTTACACCGGGCGTGCGGTCGGGAGTCTGGAACTCACAGAACGTTTTCTCTGGGACGTTCGCCTGACATGTCAGGAACTGGTATTGGAAAACTATGCCGGACGCCTGAAAGAACTGGGACGCAAGCATGGTTTCGAATTATCTATTGAACCATACGATATGAATCCTACCGCTGATCTGGATCTTGGCGCGGTTGCGGATGT
>JBGSSG010000094.1:0-3080 GCA_041737185.1 Anaerohalosphaeraceae bacterium | reverse complement strand
AAGGCACGCCGTCACCCTGTCCAGCCTTGCGGCTGAACATAGGGCTTCGACTGCTTGTAGGTATACGGTTTCAGGTACTTTTAACTCCCTTAGTAAGGGTACTTTTCATCGTTCGCTCGCGCTACTTTTCACTATCGGTTGTCGAGTAGTACTTAGCCTTGGAGGGTGGTCCCCCCAGCTTCGCACGGAGTTCCACGAGCTCCGTGCTACTCTGGTACGCCAACAGTAACGGAGGGCAGTCACATTTAACTACAGGACTTTCACCTTCTATGGTCGGACTTTCCAGACCGTTCATCTGGTGCTGCCTTTGTAACTCCTTGTTGACGCCCGCAACCCCGACCCGAAGATCGGTTTGGGCTATTCCGCTTTCGCTCGCCGCTACTTACGGACTCTCGGTTGATTTACTTTCCTGCAGGTACTTAGATGTTTCAGTTCCCTGCGTTAGCTTCACATGGCCTATGAATTCAGCCATGGATGAAGGGAGACGGTTGCCCGCTCCCAACGGGTTTCCCCATTCGGACATTCCGGGATTAACGAATGCTAGACTTCTGCCCCGGACTTATCGCAGTCTGCCACGTCCTTCATCGCCTCTCGACACCAAGACATCCCCCATGCACTCTTAGTAACTTGACCATATCAATCACAGATTGACTGGCCTTTATTCGCCATCCCCGACCGTTTCGCAGCGGTCAGGGGGGTAGGTTTGGTTCTTGCTTAATAATAAGCGCTCATTCCAAAATCGTTCTGTAATAAATTTACAAAACGGACTCTGAATTTGTAGTTTTTTGGTTGCACAGGAAGGCTGTCCCTGTGCACCACAACCCACAAAATATATATCCACTATGAACTTGTCAAAGAACTATCTGAAAAAGGCCTTGTTAGGCCTCTGTCATTCAATTTTCTAAACACTGGAGACGATGAGATTCGAACTCACGACCTACGGCTTGCAAAGCCGCCGCTCTCCCAACTGAGCTACGTCCCCGACACAATTGACTATTGGTTATTGATTATCGATTATTACAGAAATCGCCAACCATTGTCTCTCGTGGACGTTGCCAGAAATGCCCATCTTGAATAATCAATCGTCAACAATCAATAATCAATTAAAATGGGCCCGGGAAGACTCGGACTTCCGACCTCACGCTTATCAGGCGTGCGCTCTAGCCAGCTGAGCTACGAGCCCGACTTTTTTCTGCCGTACCTGGCAGTGACCTTTTCGTGCCCGGCCAGTCGGCGTCTCAAGACTCAACCCTAAATTCCAGTTCTTTATACTTTACAAAGAGCAATAAAAAATGCCGCTGCCAACAACATCAGCGACACTGCTGACAGACGGAGCATACTAACTCGTCTTTCGTTTACCGTCAAGCCAAAAATTTAATTTTTTGTAAAATTTTTGTCAAGACCGCAAATTCTTTCCCTTCTTGAATACCCCGACCAGTCGTTACCGCCCTGTCGTTGGCACATCCAAGAGGCGATAGTTTATCCGCAACCCGACAAAGGTCAATACTTATTTTGAAAAAAAGTGAAAAATTTTCATAATCACTATAAGTAATTTACAGGTAACGCTTTACAATCAAGTGATGTGAAGTATCTCAATTAAACGGCTCAAAATTTCGGCTAACCCGGTTATACACAGTCAAATTACCGCCTCGCTAACTGACGTTTATCGCATAAGCCATGAAACTTTTTGTATCCCCCTTAATAATCCATAGACAATAATCAACCGTCAATTGAAACGGCTCTCCTCCTGCCAAACACAAGATAACCTTACATTTTTACAACTTTATTTACTTGCCTATCGAACACTGGGATGGGTATAATGGACAACCGTATGTTAAAATCAATGGAATTCAGAAATGTCATTTTAAGGAGAACTGTTATGAAATGGAATGTCGGGTTGGTGATTGTTGGTTTAAGTATCGTATTTGCAATTGGTTGCGAAAAGAAGAAGCCTGTGGCGGCTCCGGATCCGGTTCCGGCCCCTCCCGCCTACGGTGAGGTCGCCCAAGATGCCGAAGAGGCCGCCAAACCGGTCATTGAAGAGGTTAAGGTTGCCGCCGAAGAAGCTAAGGAGGCGGCCAATGCTGCTGTGGCAGAGGTCAAACAGGCGTTTACTTCAGAAATTGATGTGAACAAAACCGTCGATGCCCTCAAGGCTGAAGCCGGAACGATGGATGTTGCATCGCTGACCCAGGTTGCCGTCAAATACAAGGATGCGATTGTCTCCAAGCAAGGTGAGATCAAGGCCATTGCCGACAAGCTGGCGGCGATTCCGATGACAGAGAAACTCGGTACTGAGGCCCAGCAACTCACCGCAGAAAGCACAAAGCTGGCCGAGGCCCTCAAGGCCCTCACCGACCGCTTCAATGTGTATGTCAGTGCGTTGAAGGCCAAGGGTGGTGATGTTTCAGGCCTGACGCTCTAAGCATCAAAGCAGCGTTCAAAGTGCCCCTATCAAAAGAGGATTGCAAAAAGCAGTCCTCTTTTTTATTGCGCGGCGGGAAACAGCAGACAATCGGCAAATGCTTCCTGGAATCGCGTCTGATGGGCGATTTCGACATACTGAATGCGGCCGGCTAAGTGAGCGGCGATGTCTCGCGCGTGGCGACTGATGAGAATCATAATTGCTCCGGCCCCGGCGGTATTGCCGACAAATCGAATACGCTCGACGCCCGGCCCCGGCAACAGACCGACCCGCACGGCGCTTTCGCGTTTGATGTAGTTGCCAAACGCCCCGGCCAGCAGGATGCGTCCGAGCTTTTCTTCCGGCAGAGCCGCTTGCTCGCACAGCAGCACAATACCCGCACGAATGGCCGCCTTGGCAAGCTGGAACTGCCGGATGTCTTTTTGCGTCAGTACAACACACAAAGCCGCCTCGGAGGCCGAAAGTCGAAACGCCGGCTGTCCCTGATGCTCGCACAGGCGGCTGGCAATCGCTTTAGGAAGCGGCGGAAAGATTGTTTCCGGCTCGGCAAAGCGTCCCGTTTCCTCTACAATGCCCAACTCCAGCAGCACCGCCACGGCGTCGATCAGACCGCTGCCGCAGATTGTTTGTGCCCCTGTTCCGCCGATGACGTCAA
>JBGSSG010000084.1:0-3057 GCA_041737185.1 Anaerohalosphaeraceae bacterium | reverse complement strand
ATTTCAGAGACGAGCGTGCTTTTGCCCGAGCCGGATACCCCCGTTACGCACGTCAGAACGCCTATCGGAAATTTTACGTTTATATCCTTGAGGTTGTTCTGGGCCGCTCCCCTGACCTCGATGCAGTTGGACAGGCTGTACTTTCGCCGGCTTGAGGGCAGCTCTATGCGTTTTCTGCCGGACAAATACTGGCCCGTAAGCGACTGCTCGCAGCCGCGAACCTGTTCCAGGCTCCCTGCGACCACGACATAACCGCCGTTTTCCCCGGCCGCAGGCCCGATGTCGATGATATGATCGGCGTTGGAGATGATGTCTTCGTCATGCTCGACAACCAGCACCGTATTGCCGATATCCCGAAGCTGTTTGAGGATGCTCAGCAGCCGGTTGTTGTCGCGACGGTGCAGACCGATAGTCGGCTCGTCGAGAACATAACAGCAGCCCACAAGCCCCGAACCGGCCTGTGTCGCAAGGCGGATGCGCTGGGCCTCGCCGCCGGACAGCGTCCTGCTGGCCCGGTCGAGAGTCAGATAGCCCAGGCCCACGTCTATCATAAATTTGAGCCTTGCGCGGATTTCCTTTAACGGCTGAGCGGCGATGAGACTTTTTTCCTGGTCAAATTTCAGAGCGGAAAAGAACGCATAAGCCTGCTCGATAGTCATTCCGGAGACGTCGCAGATGCTTTTTCCGTCAATGGTAACTGCAACCGCCTCGGCCCGAAGGCGCGTTCCATTGCAGCTTTTGCATGGCTGCTCGGACAGGTAGCCGTGCAGCCTGGCCTTGACATATTCGCTGACGGTGTTCTTCCAGCGTCTTTCAATGTTTGGGATGGCGCCTTCAAAGTGTGCGCCGTAAGTCTGTTTGTCGTTTTCGGTGGTTCCATAGAGCAGTATTTTTCTGATTTCCGCCGGCAGAGCGGCAAACGGCTCGGACTTGCTTACGTTAAAGTGCCGGCAGAAGCGTTTTACCAGGCGGTTGTAAAAAATGTTCATTCGTTTGCCGCCTTTTCGCCAGGCCTCGATAGCGCCGTTTTCGAGCGAGACGGTCTTGTCCGGCACAATCAAATCCGGGTCAAACTCTAAAATAGTGCCCAGACCGTCGCAGCTTGGGCAGGCCCCGTAGGGACTGTTAAAACTGAACAGTCGCGGAGACAGCTCCGGCAGCGAGGCCTCCGGGTGCTTGTTGCAGGCGAATTTTTCGCTGTAAACAATGTCCTTCCAGACACCTTCGCCGCCGTTGTTTTTCTGTTCGTTTGGCTCCTGAATCATCGCAATCAGCGCCCCGTCGCCGGTTTTTAAGGCCGTTTCGACAGAGTCCGCCAGCCTTATCCGGATGTTGTCCTTCATAATCAGCCTGTCCACCACGGCGGCAATATCGTGCTTTTTGTTTTTATCAAGAAGCGGGACGCTCTTTATATCGTAAATCGCCCCGTCCACCCGGACACGCACAAATCCTTCACGCTGAATCCCTGTAAAAATTTCCCGGTGTTCTCCCTTCTGGCCGCGGATAAGCGGAGCGCAAAGCTGCAGCTTGGTTCCTTCCGGATGCGCCAGCAGCGAATCGACAATCTGGCAGGCATGCTGACTGCTTATGGGCGATTTGCATATCCAGCAGTGAGGCTGGCCGGTGCGGGCGAATAAAATCCGGCAATAATCGTAAATTTCCGTTGTGGTAGCGACCGTGGAACGCGGGTTGGAACTTGCGTTTCGCTGCTCTATGGCTATAGTGGGGGGCAGTCCCTCGATGTGTTCGACCTGAGGCTTCTGCATTTGTTCAAGGAACTGCCTGGCGTAGGCAGAGAGCGATTCCACGTATTTTCTCTGGCCTTCGGCGTATATGGTGTCAAAGGCAAGGCTGCTTTTGCCCGAGCCGCTGATGCCGGTTATGACTACCATTTTGTCGCGAGGAATATCAATATCTATGTTTTTGAGGTTGTGCTCCGAAGCGCCGGTGATTCGAATAAAATTGGTCACGTTCTACCGCCTTTTTGTTTTTATCGATAGTGTAACAGCAAATAACTCCGATACGGCAAACCGGATATCATACCGCGCAGCGCTTGAAAAGTACAGTAATTCGTGTAAAATTGGTTTAAGAATCTGGTTCAACTCCAAAAAAATTGGTGAAAAGCGAATAAAAAATAATGGACATTACGAAGCCTTTCGATAGGTAAGTTTTTTTGGCAAAAGAACTTGCACTATGAAAGGAGTCGCACAATGTCCGGTCTTAGTATAACAGGGTATTTCCCATTTGAGCGAATGAAAATTTTGTATCAAAACATCCATTATGAATAAGCCTCTTACGTTTGAATGTCCGCAGTGCGGCCGGTTTTGTGCGGCCCACGAAGGCCTGGCAGGCAAAGTCGCCCAGTGCAATAACTGCGGGTGCGAATTCTTTATCCCTCAATCGCAAAACCAAAAGCCCATCCGCACGAGGGAGCGGGAGGATAAGCCCCTGCCGGGATTTTACAGGGCTGCCCTTATTGCCAACTGGACGGGTCTGCTTAGAATCCAAAGCCTTACGGGGCTTCTGTTCTGCGCAGCTATGACAACTGTTCAGTGCATCGCCGGCGATACGGATTATTCCTTCACGATAGGGCGTTTTCGCACTCCGTTTTTTATGGGCTGGGTCGTTCAAATACTGACCTTCGGCTGTCTTTTCTGGTATTTTTTCCGAACAGTGATGGCTGCATCCACAGAGCAGAATACGCTGCCTGACGTTGAGATTGGGTTCGGATTTGAGTTTTTCGGCAATGTCATCAAGTCGCTGTTTTTGTTTCTCAACGCCCTTCTTGTCGCCTTTTTACCCGCTATGACGGCTGGGGCGCTGCTTGAATTCTGCGGGATTGACCATCCTGCCCTGAAAACAGCGATGTTCGTGGCGTCGTTCCTGCTGGTTCCGATTGAACTGGCGATACTTGCCTGTGAGTTGCCGATGTGGACTGTGTTCCGGTTCGACCTTATCGCCCGGGCGGTTGTAAAAACCTTCCGGCCTTATTTGCTTACCGCGGTTATTACTCTTACAGGCTTTTGGTGCTGGTTTCTGACAATCGGCCTGTTCGGG
>JBGSSG010000063.1:0-4422 GCA_041737185.1 Anaerohalosphaeraceae bacterium | reverse complement strand
CGCCGCAGATACCGAAAAGCAGATACGACAGGGGCTTGCCCCTGTCGGCAGAGAGTATCGTACAGGCCAGGCAAACAAGGCCCAGTGTAATAAAGACATCCGGCCCGAACTGTTTTACCTCGCTCGAATAATAGACCGGATAATAGGAGACGGCAAAGAGAAACGCCCCGATAATCGCCGCTGCCGGCGACAGAATTTTGCGGGACAATCGTACAAACAGAAAAAGAGAACATATTCCGCATAACAAAGGAAAAAGACGCAGAGCCGGCTCGCCGCTTCCGAACAAATTCACAAAAAACCGCTCGATAAACAAAAAACCTATCGGCGCACACTGGTTATCCGTCAGGGTACCGAGCAGCTCCTTATAGCTTTTGCTTATGATGTTGACGGAGAGAGCGGCCTCGTCCATCCAGAGCGAGCGATTCGATAAATACACAATCAGCCGCAACAAGACGCCCAGCCCGACCGCCGCGTACAGCAGGGCCGTCAGCGTTCTGGTTTGCGGACCGACCTGTTGCTCTTGAGTCTTTATCATACATTGAACCGGAAATTGATAATGTCTCCGTCCTGGACGATATATTGTTTTCCTTCGAGCCGCATCTTGCCCGCGGCCCTGACGGCCTTCTCATCGCCAAGCTGTTTTAAGTCCGTGTATGCCATTGTCTCCGCCCGGATGAAGCCGCGTTTGATATCGCTGTGGACTTTGCCGGCTGCATCAAGGGCGGTTGTGCCGGCCTTAATGGGCCAGGCGCGGACTTCATCTTTGCCGACTGTCAGGAAACTGATAAGGCCGAGCGTTTTATAGCAGCTATGGACAAATTTAGCGGCGGCGGATTCTTCAATCCCGAGGTCTTTCATAAAATCCCGCCGGCTGGCAAGGTCGAGCTGGGCCAGTTCGCTTTCAATTTTTGCGCAAAGACCGACCACTTCCAGGCCATTTGCGGCATTGCCGAAGGCGACGGCGGCGTTGAGCTGATTTTCGCCGATGTTCACCACAGCCATCATAGGTTTAAGCGTCAACAGCCCCAGAGACTTAATCATTTCCATTTCTTCGTCCGAATGTATTGCCGAACGGATTGGCTGCTCTGCCTCTATTGCGGCCTGGAGTTTTAACTGAAGCACAAGTTCGGCTTTGTCCTTAGGCTGGGTTTTTACGGGTTTGTTAGCCTGTTTTTCTAAGCGTTCTATCCTCGTGCTCACTAATTCAAGGTCGGCCAGCAGCAGTTCTGTTTTAAGTTCATCCAGGTCCTTTTCAGGACTGAGGCGGTTCCGGTAGGCGGCTACGGAGGAATCTTCAAAGGCCCTTGCGACTATGACCATCATATCCGCAGTACGAATTTGGCCAAGCAGCCGTCTTGCCGCCGCCCTTCCGTGTTCATCGAGAAAAGACAGTCCCGGCACATCGAGACAGTCGATTGTGGCCCAGACTGTCTTTTGGGGTTTGTAGAGGCCGGCGAGCCATTCGAGCCGCTGGTCGGGCACAGGCACAATTACTTCGTGAATATCCGGACAGCCGGTCATAACGGCAGGTCTGCCGCTGATAGCCGAAACGAGGGCGCTTGTGCCTGATGCCTGCAATCCGATAATCGCTGCTTTCACTGCCGCAACTCCTGCATGTTTTTATTTTCCCGGCCCATCCACAGACGTCCGGGCTGATTCATATACGCTTTTTCCATAAACGTCATAAGCGACAATAAGAGGAAAATCCCGCAACTCCAATCTTCGCAGCGCCTCCGGGCCGAGGTCTTCATAAGCGATGACCTCATTACCGACGATATATCGGCTAAGCAGTGCGCCGGCGCCGCCTAAAGCCGAAAAATGCACCGCCTGATACCGAACCAGTGCGTCCCGGACAACCTGGTTTCGATAGCCTTTACCTATCATTGCTTTAAGGCCGTTGGCAATCAGTTTGGGGCTGAACTGGTCCATTCTCGATGCGGTTGTCGGGCCGGCAGAGCCGATGATGCGCCCGGGCCGTGGAGGGGTAGGCCCCGTAAAATAGATTACCGCACCGTCGAGATTAACCGGCATCGGACTGCCCGCGTCCAAAAGCCCGCATAGCCGTTTATGCACCTGGTCGCGCGCGGCAAATACCTCTCCCGACAACTCGACCATATCGCCGGCGTGCAGAAGCCTTATGTCCTGGGTTTTTAAGGGTGTTTTTAACCGTATAATGTCCATTTCCTTTTATTCTAACACACAATTGCGGGGTTTTCGACTGGAAAATTCGTTTGCCCAGCCAGGTTTCGGATGGGGCAAAGTTCGAGGAATCGGTCAAATGGAAATTTGTTTGTAATTTTGCGATTAGCAGGTGTACAATGAATACTACGATGCAAGTAATTTTGAGAACAGTATAAAAATCCTAAGCTCTAAATCCTAAATTCTAAACAAACTCTAAATCCAAAGGACCAAAAATCCAAACAACTCAAAGCTGCTAATGTCGGTTTTCGTTTTGAAAATTAGGATTTTGAACATTTGATATTGTTTAGGGTTTAGGATTTAGATATTAGAATTTGAGTTTAAGTCGATGTAAATAAGTTATGAACAATGCAATAATCGCTTAGTTGCGATGTGGTGTGAAGATATGCCCAAATACCCTATTTATCTTGAGATGAGTGGTCGCCGTGCGGTCGTAATCGGAGCGGGAGCAGTTGCGCTTCGGAAAGTGCAGGCTCTAAGCGAGGCGGGCGCACGCGTCATCGTGGCGGCTGAACATATCAACCCGTCGCTGGAGCAGGGATTTGCGCTTCCAAATGTGGAAGTGGTTATAAGCTCTTATTCGAAAGATTTTCTTGTCGGGGCGACCCTGGCGATTGCCGCCACAAACGACGCCGTTCTAAACCGTCAGATTTACCAGGACTGCCAGTCGCTTGAGGTTTTGTGCAACGTGGTTGACGAGCCTCAGTTGTGCGATTTTTATGTTCCGGCGGTGGTACGCCGGGGCGATTTGCAGATAGCTATCGGCACAAACGGTAATTGTCCGGCGTACGCGGGTCATTTGAGGGAAAAACTCGAAGAGATGTTTTCAGAAACGCACGGGGCTTTCGTGAGCGAGCTTGAAAAGGTCCGCAAGCGGATTATCGCTGAAATACCCGACCCCAACCAGAGGAAAGCCCTGATGGGTTCTCTTGCCAGCGACGAGTCCTATTCGTTTTTCGCTTCTCACGGCGCGGCGGATTGGAACAGGCAGTATGTGTCCCATATCCAAAGCAGTAAAAAATAAGCCCGCTTTTTTAGTCCGCTGTCAGGATTTTGATTTAAGAATGTCCCGTATTTCAGCAAGCAGCAATTCCTGTGGAGCAGGGACAGGCGCGGGGACGGGTCTGGCTTCTTCCTTCTTTTTGGCCATATTCATCAGCTTAATGACCATAAAAATCGCGAAAGCCACGATAACAAAGTTGATTATCGTATTGACAAAAATCCCATAGCTGATTGTTGCCGCCGGAGTTGTTATATTCCCTGCCGCGTCGAGAACGGCGTCTTTCATCGTAATCTTAAAATCGGACAAATCCAGTCCCCCGATAAGCATCCCTATAGGCGGCATAAGTACGTCGCTTACCAGCGAGCTGATGATTTTGCCGAAGGCCCCGCCGATGATGATGCCTACGGCCATATCCATTACGTTTCCGCGCATCGCAAAAGCCTTGAATTCCGAAAGCAGTTTCATAACAAATCTCCTTAATCAAAAAGAAACCGACATTCCGATGCCGGCGTTTGCCAATCAGGCCTCTTTTTTCTGCAGGTCATAAGTGATGTTATATGAGTCCCCGTCGAATTCGGTGTTTATTTTGTAGCCGGAATTATAAAAGATTGTAAGCATCGCCTTGTTTATTGGCAGAACTGTCGCGTAAAAGGACTTGACGCCGCGTTCCTTCGCTACTCGCGTCAGGTGATCCAGCAGCAGGCTGCCCATTCCCTTATCCTGCCATTCATCCTGAACGATAAAGGCGACCTCCGCAACGAGAGTTTTTGGGTCGAGGAAGTACTGAGCGATGGCGACAATTTCTTCCCCGCCGGAGCCTGGGATAACGCCGACAATCGCAAGGTTTTGCAGATAATCGATGTTTGTGAGCTTCTGAACGTCCTTGTGAGGGAAGGTTCTGGTGTGAGTGAAATAGCGTTTTTTGACCGAGTCTGCGCTGAGCGAATAGAACATTTCCGTAAGAGCCGATTCGTCGGTAGGCTTGACCGGCCGGCAGAAGATTTCCGTGCCGTCCCGCAGGGTATCATATCGTTCCAGTCCCGCAGGGTAGCTGACCTTGTCCCATTCGAATTCAATCTGGTCGGGCTGAATGTACCGCTGGCTCTTTGCGGCCTGAATCAGCTCTTTGCGGAATTTCGGGTGCGCGATATCAATCAAAGACAGCACACGCTGTCGGATGCTCTTTCCGTGGAGGTATGCAATGCCGTATTCGGTAACGA
>JBGSSG010000028.1:0-3189 GCA_041737185.1 Anaerohalosphaeraceae bacterium | reverse complement strand
CCCAAAATCCCGCGGCGGACATTTGCTGCTCTAACTGCTGCTTTTTAGAGATTTTAGAAGGGATGTCAAAGCCAGTCCCGGATATGTTGTATCCGGGCCGAGAGGTCTTCCAGAATTTCCTTGAGTTCGGATTTTTCCATTAGTCTGCCGCCGGCAAATTTCGTCAGGCCAAACAGTTAAGTCGAAATTAAACACTCCTTATAACGCAAAAAACAGGGGTATGCAAGGGCTTAATAAAGGCAAAAATCCAAATAGGCAAAAATGGGTTTGTTTGCGGCTGAAAGCCATTTTTACGGGTTCGGGTGGGGGTAAAATGGGTTCGTTTTGGGTGGCTGATGGGCTAAAAGCCCATTTTAGGGGGTTGGGTGGGGGTAAAATGGGTTCGTTTTGCATTTTTGCATATCTTGAAGTCCGCGAAATTGGCTTTGTTTTGGCATCCAACGGATGCTTTTATTCCGCGAGAAAGCATAGGTTTATCGGCAGAAGACATCGCCGCGACCCGGAGATTGATTGATATTTGAAACCGGCTGGGTGTGGGTTCGAGCGTGTTGAAGGCGCTGGAGTTGGCAGAGGGTTTTGTAAAGGCTTCGCTCCATCCGGCCTTCGTACTGCAGCAGTCGCGAAATGATGTTGTCGTTCTGGAAGTCGCTTTTGACTACTTTTCCGAGGAGGCTTGCGGGGGAAGGGTCGGTGGCCGGCTCCTGCTCCTGCTGGTTGCGGGGCGTTAGCTGGAGTAGTTTATCAAAGGGTTTGAGAAAGCGGTCATGCTGGTCCCGCTGTGAGCAGAGGATGTTTAAGACGGCAGATTCCATCTGTCCTGCACGTCTTAGGCGCCAAAAAGAGGCAATGATGCGCTCTGCGAGGAGGAATTCGAGGGGGCCGACGGGGGCGAGTTCGCGGAGGAGGGAGCGGCAAAAGGGTTCGAACAGTTCGGGGTCTTCGTCGCGGAGCAGGATTTGTTTTGCAAACAGGCGGTGAGTGAGGGCATTCTGCGAGGCGATGGTTTTGCCCTGCGGGGTGCGTGGGCCGGTGGATTTTTGGGCGTTGAGGCGGTTTGCAATGATTTGTTTTTCTGTCGGCATTTTAAGCTCCTTTTCAAAGCGCAATATCGGCACTCCGTATAAGGGGCGATGATGCATAAATTTGTCGAAAATCGGGGGATTTTCAGGCGGTGAAAAGTGGTAAGTCATTACGGGAAAAGGGGATAAAAAAATTGGAATTTCGGGAAACAGCAAGATAGTACAATACCAGTTAACGAACAGGGTTCTTAATTTTCGATTTTCTATTTTCTAATTTCTATTTGGGATTGAAGGGGGAGTGTTCATTTTCTATCCGCCTAAGGCGGACAAGTTTTTAAGTTTCGATTTTCTATTTTAAGAGATGGGGCGCTGCGCGAGAGCAGTAGAGAAGAGGGGAGTCGGGGCGGGGGGTTGCGAAAAATTTTTGATTTTGATGTAATTTTGTCTTGAAAAAGATTCGGATTCGCTTAAACTGTCAGGTCTTGTCAAAAGTTGGTCTATACAGGCAATGGAACTAACAGAACTTGGAAAGGCTGGAATAAAGGTCTATGATTAAGGTCAAGTCGCGTACGGGCGAATCAGTGCAGCAAATGGTCAAACGGTTCAAGAAGATGTGCGAAAAGGAAGGTCTGATTCGCGATATCAAGCGTGTAGGACATTACGAAAAGCCGTCGGAGAAGGGACGCAGGAAGCGCCGCAAGTCCGAGCGAATGGCGCGGATATTCAGCTCCAACCCGGCTTAGCATAAGTATTTTGCGAAATTTACAGGCTGTGCATCCGAAAAGGGATGCACGGCTTTTTTTATGCGCGTCCAAAGGAGGAAACGCTGTCAGTATCTGTAATGTTCAGGCTTGAATGGGCCGTCGGGGGATACGCCGAGGTAGTCGGCCTGTTTTTTGTTCAGTTTAGTGATTTTTCCGCCGAGGGCGTCGAAGTGGAGACGTGCGACTTCCTCGTCAAGTTTTTTGGGCAGCGTATAGACGGCAGGCTTTAGATTCTCCTTGGCAAGCATAATCTGGGCCAGGCACTGGTTTGTAAAACTGCTGCTCATAACGAAGCTTGGATGTCCTGTTGCGCAGCCGAGGTTGACTAAGCGGCCCTCTGCCAGGACGATGATGGAACGGCCTGATTTGAGCGTCCATTTGTCAACCTGAGGTTTTATATTTTCCTTTTCGCAGTTCGGGTTGTTTTCGAGGTAAGTCATTTCGATTTCGCTGTCGAAGTGTCCGATGTTGCAGATTATGGCCTCGTTTTTCATTTGTTCGATATGCGAGCCGGTGATGATGTCGCAGCAGCCTGTGGCGGTGACGAATATGTCGCCGACGGGCGCTGCCTGTTCCATTGTAACGACCTGATAGCCGGCCATAAGGGCCTGAAGGGCGCAGATGGGGTCGATTTCGGTGATGAGGACGCGGGCGCCGAGGCCGTGCATAGATTGAGCGCAGCCCTTGCCGACGTCTCCGTAGCCGCAGACGACGACGACCTTTCCGGCGATCATAACGTCTGTGGCGCGTTTAATGCCGTCGGCGAGGGATTCGCGGCAGCCGTAGAGGTTGTCAAATTTGCTTTTTGTAACGGAGTCATTGACGTTGACGGCGGGGAAAGGCAGTTGTCCCGCTGCGGCGAGTTGGTAGAGGCGTTTTACGCCGGTGGTTGTTTCTTCCGATACGCCGCGTAAGGTTTTGGCGATGTTTGTCCACTTGGCCGGAGTTTGGGCCAGGCCTGCGGCGAGGCGGTCGATAATAATCTGAAATTCCTTATTGTCATATTTTTTTTCGAGCAGGACCGGGTCTTTTTCGATTTTTGCTCCTTCGATGACCATAAGGGTAGCGTCCCCGCCGTCGTCAACGATAAGGTCCGGGCCAGAGCCGTCGGGCCAGGTAAGGGCCTGTTCGGTACACCACCAGTATTCTTCAAGTGTCTCGCCCTTCCAGGCGAAGACGGCGGAGCGTCCGGCGGCGGCAATGGCTGCGGCAGCGTGGTCCTGTGTGGAGAAGATGTTGCAGGACGCCCAACGGACGTTTGCGCCGAGGGTTTCGAGGGTTTCGATGAGCATCGCGGTCTGAATGGTCATATGCAGGCTGCCTGCGACTTTGAGGCCCGCCAGGGGTTTTGATTTGCCGTATTTTGCGCGAATGGCCATCAGGCCGGGCATTTCCTTCTCGGCGAT
>JBGSSG010000302.1:0-7653 GCA_041737185.1 Anaerohalosphaeraceae bacterium | reverse complement strand
ACCTGACAAAGGTTCAGTATGAAGACAATTCTTTTGATGTTATCTATTGTTCGCACGTACTTGAACATATCCAGGAAGATATCCAGGCTATGAAGGAGATGTTCCGCATTTTAAGACCCGGCGGATGGGCCGTTATTATGGTTCCTGTTTCGGAGGGTAAAACCCGTCAGCGCCCGGCCGCAGGCACTCCGGAAGCCAAACTTTTTTCCGGTCATCCTGGCCACGTAAGACAATATGGCGATGACTTTCAAGCCCGTCTTCAAAGCGCAGGCTTTTCGGTAGCCGTACATTCTCAAGCTCAAAAAATGTGCGAATCAAAGAGAAAGTATTATGGCTTAACCGATGAGAAGATATTCGTGTGCCTTAAATGATACGCGGACTGTAACGTAGAATTACTCTTTAGTTAGTTAATCACGGATTGGCATAAACTTTGATTTTTAATAACCGCAATAAACAATGACAGAATACTTAGCAGTATGCCAGCGTTCGCTTGAATGGGCACGCCTGCGGGATTTTAAGGGCTACAGCAAGTTTGACGCCCTGAACAGCCCCGTCCTTCGGCTGCTTTCAGCGAGGTCGCGTTTTCTAAGGTCGGCGTTTGTGTTTGGCCTTAGCCGATGTCCCGTTAATCTTAGACCTTTGCTGGGCGTAAAAAAAGGACGGAATCCCAAAGGCCTGGCCCTGTTTGCCCGGACATATCTGAACCTGTTTGAACTTACCGGAGAGCGTCGCTTCAAACAGCAGGCCGTCGAACTGCTTGAAATGCTCCTGCGGGTCTCGCAGGTACGCCGGTTTTCCGGCCATTGCTGGGGCTATGACCACCCCTGGCAGAATATCGCGTTTTTTATCCCCGCTTACGAGCCGAACTGCGTCGTTACCTGCGCGGCAGGGGAGGCGTTTCTGCAGGCATACCGGCTGTTGGGCGATGATGAGTTTCTCAATATCGGCAAAAGAGTTGCCGATTTTATCCTTAAAGACCTTCGGCAAATCCCGGTCGAACCCGGGATGCGATGCTGCAGCTACGACCTGCACAGCGACTGGAAGGTTGTCAATGTCAACGCCTTTGCCTCGGCGTATCTTGCGCAGATTTTCAAACTGACCGGCGACCGGGACTGCAAAAGCGCAAGTATGGAAATGATGCGATGGGTAGTTTCACAGCAAACCGGCTATCACGCCTGGTACTATACAGACCCGCCTGACGCCTCCCGGATTACGCACGACAATTATCATACAGGCTTTGTGCTGGATTCCATTCAAGAATATCTTGAGATATTTCCGGATGTGCAGATTGAACAGGCCTGGCGGGACGGGCTGAAGTTTTATCAGGAGAATCTTTTTACCACAGATTTCGCCCCAAAATGGATGCACGACCGAACCTTTCCAAATGACATTCACGGCGCCGCACAGGGAATAATCACGTTTTCACGTGCATCGGTCAAAGATGATAAGTTTCTCGATAAAGCCCGCGGCGTACTTGACTGGACGCTGAAAAATCTGTACGAGCCGAAGCAGTCCCGTTTTTTCTATCAGAAGGGCGGGTACCGGACAAAACGATTTACGCTGATGCGATGGTGCCAGGCGTGGATGTGCTATGCGATATCGGTCTATTTGAAAGCGCAGAAAAACCGGCAATGACACTTCAGGACGAAAATAATCAAACAGCCCGCCCCTTCATTTCGGTGATTGTGCCGGTCTATAACGACAATGCGGGGCTGCAAAAACTCATTCCCTCTCTGTGCCGGCAGACCTGGCCGAGAGATTCTTTTGAAATTATTGTCGTCGATAACGGCTCCGCACAGAACGTCTCTGAAGCTGTCCGCGATTACGATGTAATTTTGCTGTATGAGCCTCTGCGCAGTTCATACGCTGCCCGCAACCTCGGCATTCAAAAGGCGCGCGGCCGGATTCTGGCGTTTATAGATTCAGACTGCAGAGCCGACCCCCAATGGCTGGAAGAAGGCGTCAAATCGCTTGTTGAGACCGGCAGCGATATGGCCGGCGGAAATGTGATTTTTGACCTGTCCACTAAACCAGCCGCCGCCGAATACTATGACGCCGCTCATAATTTTCAGTTCGAGCAAAAGATTCAAAGAGGCACCTGCGGCGGTGGCAATTTGTTTGTCAGACGGGCGGTTTTTGATTCCATAGGTTTGTTTGACGGCAGCCTGCAATCCGGCGGCGATGTGCTTTTCTCGAAAAAAGCGACCGGCAGCGGCTTTCGGCTTGTTTATGCTCCTGACGCGGCGGTCTATCATCCCGCCCGGCGGTTTTGGCCACTGGTGAAAAAAACATTTCGGGTGGGCAAAGGCAAGTCGGCGGTCCGGCTGTTATCCGAATCTTCCGCGGCCAAAGAACAGTTAAAGACGATTCAAAGCGGAAGCCTGCGCAGTCTTATCAGTCCGGCGGCGATATATGAACGAGTCGTCCGGGCGGGATATTCCGTTTCGCGATGGACCTTTACGCGGATTGTTCTGGTCTCATATATGATTTTACTGGCCGGGATGTTCGGGGTTGTCTATGGCCGGATTGTCCGCCGGCGAAAATGAATTCTGAACGGATTTTACGACGGCCCAGCGAAATTTAGCCGATGCACTGCGTGGATTTGAGATAATTTCTTTGATTCGCGGCACAATCGGGTTTTTGGCTGCCGACTGGTATATTCCGTCTTGGACGCCCTGGCGAAACGACCGTTTGACTAAGCGGTCTTCCCCGCTGTGAAAACTTATTATTCCGATTCTGCCGCCCGGACGCAGACAGTATGGGGCGATTCGCAAAAGTTCCTTTAAGGAGCCGAGTTCATCGTTGACCATTATGCGAAGGGCCTGAAACGTGCGTGCGGCAGGATGCAGCGAGCCGAATTTTGCGGCGCGATTCTGCCGCTGCCATGTTTTTTCGGTCAGGCCCTTGGCATTGAAAATTATCCGGACAAGCTGCCCAGTCTGCGTAATCGCCTCTGCAGCGCGTCCGGCGACAATCATCCGGGCGATTTTTTGATGGTCCGGCTCATCCGCCAGTTCCCACAGGGCTTTGGACAGTTCTTCTTCGCAAAGACTGTTGAGTAAATCGGAGCCGGTCTGCTTAATCCGGTCGTCCATACGCATATCGAGCGGACCCTGGTGCTTGTAGCTTATTCCGCGGTCGGGATTGTCTATCTGCATACTCGAAACGCCGAGGTCGGCAAAAATGATGTCGCAGCCGTCGAGATTTTCTTTTTTCAGCACCTTGGCGATACCGGCGAAGTTGCTGTGATAGAAACTGGCGGGCACGTTTTCTTTGCTTAGCCGATGGCCGATGCGTTCGAGTTCGGCGTTATCGACGTCCAAGGCGACTAATTTTCCGGTCGCTCCTATGCGCCTGATGAGTTCTGACGCATGCCCGCCGTAGCCGACAGTGCAGTCAACCACCACCTCGCCGGGCTTTGGTTTCAGGCAACCTATAACTTCCTCTGCCAGGACGGGAATATGAGTTCCGGCCGGCGTTTTGCCTTTTGCGCGCAGATGAGCCTTTATTTCCGGGTAGTCCGCGATGTTGTGCTCTTTGTACTTTTGCAAATAGTTTTTCGGGTGGGTGCCGCTGTATCTGCGTCGCCGCGGGCGCTTGGGTGGTGGCTGAGCGCCATTATCAGACTGGTCGGACGCATTCATACAAACTCCGGGCAAATCAGGGAATAAAAATTTATATTTGATTTTTTAAAAATATCAAAACGTCAGTTTCTAAACGAAAGAAGGGGCGCGGGCATTCTGCCTTTACGGGCGATAAACCGCGGACTTGCAACACGCGGCACTTTCATTATCGGCGCAGAACCAAGCAGTCCGCCAAAATGCACAATCTGGCCCGCACGTTTCCCCGGCACAGGGATGATACGCACCGAGGTTGTCTTGTGGTTGGCGACGCCTATGGCAAGCTCATCGGCGATAATCGCGCTTATCACGTCCGCCGGCGTCGAGCCGGGCACGGCGAACATATCCATTCCCACCGAACAGACGCTTGTGAGGGCCTCAAGCTTGTCGAGCGAAAGAGCGCCTTCTCTGACCGCACGAATCATCCCCGCGTCTTCGCTTACGGGAATGAACGTGCCCGAAAGCCCGCCGACGTTGCCGGAAGCCATAAGCCCGCCTTTTTTGACCGCGTCAATAAGCATCGCAAGAGCCGCTGTGCTGCCGGGCCTGCCCATCCGCGATACGCCCATCGCCTCGACAATCTCGGCCACCGAGTCCCCCGCGGCAGGCGTGGCTGCAAGAGATATATCCACTATCCCGAACGGAATCTTCATCATAGCAGCCGTCTCCCTGCCGATAAGCTCGCCCGCCCGTGTGATTTTGAAGACCGTCCGCTTGATTACCTCCGAAAGCTCTGTCAGGTCGCAGTCGGGATTTGACTCGATAACGCTTTTTACAACGCCCGGCCCGGAGATGCCTATGTTGAGCGAATAGTCCGGCTCGCCTACGCCGTGATGGGCGCCTGCCATAAACGGATTGTCCTCCGGCACGTTGGCGAAAACCGCCACCTTAGCGCAGCCAATCCCCGTTTTGCTGCGAAAGGCAAGGTCTTTAAGTATGTGTCCGAATTTTTCAATCGCGTCCATATTCATCCCGGCCTGCGTGCTGGCAAGGTTGAAAAACGCGCAGAGGCGTTTTGTGCCGCTGATTGCCGCGGGCAGCGCGTTTATAAGATTTTCTTCGGCGCTTGTAGCCCCTTTGTGCACCAGCGCCCCGAACCCGCCTATAAAGTCGATACCGGCCTTGTCGGCGGCGGCGTCAAGGCATTTTGCGACCTTGACCGCAGCGGCCTGTGTCCGGGGCAGCGGCTCCATCAGTATCGAGACCGGCGTAACCGCCACGCGACGGTTGGTAATCGGTATGCCGTACTTGCTCTCGACGGCGTCGGCGACGGCGTTAAGCTGTGCGCCCTTTTCGCTTATGCGCGAAAAAACCCTGCCGCAGAAATGGTCAACATTGCGGTCCATACAGTCCTTAAGATTGACGCCGAGCGTTACCGTGCGGATGTCAAAATGCTGCCGAAGCGTCATATTGACCGTCTCAAAAATCTCTTCAACCGTTATACTCATAAATATACCTCGTGTCCTTTTTCGACAGGCTCATCGCCATAATCAAAATAGAAAATAGAAAATACCTTACACTCTGTGCATCATCTTGAAGATGTTCTCGTGCTGGAAGGTGATGTTAAGCTCCATATCGCGGGCGATTTTATGCAAACTCTTCTGAATGGTCTCCATATCGACCGCGGCCCCGGCAATGTCGCAGGCCATCGACATCACAAAGTATTCTTCCATAATCTTCTGGCTGACGTCAACAATGTTGATGTTCGCTTTGGCCATCGCATTGGCGATTCGGGCGATAATGCCCACCCTGTCCCTGCCGGTTATCGTAAGTATGCAAATCGCCGATTCTTTCTTTTTTGCCGCCATGAATAAACTCCTGTCCTTAATCCTACTGTGCTACTTGTTGAAAGTTATCAATAACGATAAATCCGCCTTAGGCGGATAAATCCGAAATCCGAATATCTAAATCCTAAACAAACTTAAATAACCAAAATCCAAATTTTCCAAACAAGACTGTCGTTTGCCAGTGTTATTGTTTTGGTCATTTTTATTTTGTACAGGCTCTAATAGAAATAGGTAAATCTTATAGATGCTTTCCATACGTTTTTGCCGGTGCTGAGTTTTTCAACCGTCAGCCGTTCGCATTCCAGTTCAGGCCAGCGTATAAGAATGGCGGAGATGAACTTTGCCAGCCGTTCGATGTCGATGGTCTTTATCGTAAGGTCCGCGCTTTTTGCCGTCTTGCCCGCCCGTTTTGTCGCGCTGCGAACGCTGAGCGTATAATCGGCGGCGGAAACGCCGAACATCCTGGCGTACTGGTCAATCACGTTTGTATAGTCAAACTCGCCGGACTTGTCCTTATCCTGCTGGTACGCCAGACGCTGCGGCTCAATCTGCAGAATCTCTTTTATATGCGACTCGCTCAACAGGCACTCGTTCTCCATTGCCGTTCTCTGTTCGAGCGATTTCGGATATGACAGTCCCCAGGCGCCTGCCGCCCACAGGCCCGCCAGTACAGGAAACAGCACATAGTAAAGGTTTGGGTTTTTGAGCAGCTTTTTCATAGCGATTATCCTTCCTGGCTCGACTTGATGGTGAGCGTGAATTTGTCTCGCGGGCCGGCGATATTGAGACTTTCAGAGCTTACCTTGAGTTTGGGATGTTTTTTGATTTCATCGAGCAGCGCCCTGGTGCCGGCCCGGCTGTCGGTATCGCCGATTATGGTAATGCTTCTTTCGCTGATTGCAATCTGCTCAATCCGCACGTCCACGTTTTTGGGGGCCTTGTTGACAGCCTCAAGAACGAACGTCAGCCGGGATGTTACGGATTGTTCATCGCCCGACCCCAGCCCCTGCTGAATCTGCCGCACACGCGCAAGCTCGCTGCGGAGCTTGGAACTGATTTGCACGCCCCGCAGCGGCGGCTTGCCGTACATAGCCGCCTTATACTCGACCAGCAGTCTGTCCTGAAGCCGTCCGATATCAGCTTTGACACGAAGAGCCTTGAACTGAAAACTGACGGCGAAGACCAGCAGGAGAACCGACAGTGAAACGCCCAGAACACGAATACTGTTTCGCAGAAGGCGCTTCTGGCCCTGGTAGGGCATAAAATCCCTGCGAAAGTCCGTCTTTTTGCCCCTGCTCATAAAGGCAAACGCCGCCCCGGCAGCCAGTACAAAACCGTTGGCGTCTTCGGCGCCGGTCTCGGCAGGCAACTGGATTGCCAGGGCATCGGCAAGATTTACCATTCGGATGTTCAGTGAGGTTCGTTCCTTCAATACAGCGGCGTTAATGGTCCCTGCCGGCTCTATCAGCAAAATGTCCTCTATCGGCTCGGCGGCGCCCAGGGCGGAAAGAGTCAGGACAAGCTGACCGGCCAGAACAGCCGTCCGGTCGAGAGCGTCGCCAAGGGCAAACGTGCGTGACCGTGGGGCGAAACCGTCCCTGGCGGGCAGAAGTATATAACAGTACCCGGCAAAAACCATTACCGCCGCCGTCTTTTGCGTGAGCATTTGCGGCACGGCCCTGTTCAAAACACGAGCCAGACAGGCCGTGTCCGGCTCCATAAAGGTCGGGTCAATTTCGCCGGACTGAAGGTCTAAAAGCATATCCGTCATCGCCTGCCGGGAGGCGGTATAGACCGTCAAATCCGAACCGCCCGCATCCTGGCCGTTGACTTCAAACGCTGCCGCAAGGCTTGCTGCATCGGATACCGCAGCTTCTTCAGCGTCGTACCTGAAGGTGCCTTCAATCTGTTTAGGCTCGGTAAAATCCGAATGCAGGCGATACTGGGTAAAAAGCGAACAGCGAACCGCCGCAGCGGCCTGTTCAAACGGACCTGCCTGCCGGACGGCCTGACGGGCGGCCATAGTAAGTAACGACTGATTCTGCCCGGCCTGCTGCTGCGGACTTACAAGAAAACATCCGGCCGGGGTCGCCTGGCCCCTGCTCGACAGTACCACTGCGTAGAGCCTGTCCGCCAAACAATGGATTCCCAGAAAATACGTTTGTTCCGCCATATTTCTCCTGACTGCCTAACGGCCGTACATCACGGCCAGCAACTGCACTTGTTCGCGCTCTTTAATCACCGTG
>JBGSSG010000392.1:0-2960 GCA_041737185.1 Anaerohalosphaeraceae bacterium | reverse complement strand
GTGCCGATGAAGATATTTTTGCTGTGATTGGCCATCCCGGCCACTTCGTGCGGCACTACCTGTCCGATGGAAAGTATCAGGTCAAAGCCCCCATTGACAATCAGACTGTCCACTTGCGCCGGCCAGTGGAAGTCGCATCGGTTCTCGCTTATCTGCCGGATAAACTCGGGCGGTATCGTTCCGAGCGTCGAAATGCCGTCGCGCCAGTTGTGAACGCGAAAAAGCCGGTCAGGAGTCTGTCCGAACATTTTTTTGATTTCCTCGCCGGTCATTGGGAAATGCGTTCCGATGGCCGGCAGGATGTCGGTAAGCGATGAGCCGTAATATCTCCAGACAAACTCGGTAATGGCGCCTGCCTTTGAGTGAAAGCGGGTGAAATCCGGCGGTATCGCCAGTACCTTCTTTCTGTGTCCAAGGGCGTCTAACGCCCGGCAGAGGCCGGTTTTTAAGTCCTCATCGCTCAAAGAGGCGTTTTTGTTTCCTTTTGCGTAGTAAAGCATTTTGTCTCTGCGATTTACCAGTTGGGATGTTCGGGCAGGAGTTTTTCGAACTCGGCAATTACGGCGGTTTCGTATTTTCCGGCGTAAGTTGCGTTAATGAATTTATCGAACGCCTCGTCGAGGAATCGCTTCCAGCTTTTATCTTCCTGTCCGGGATTGACGGGGTAAAAATGCGTTCCGTTTTTCTTAGCGGCGTTCTGGTCGCCGGGGGCGTCGCCTATCATCAGGATTTTGTCCTTCGGGTATTTTTCACACATCACCGCGAGGTGTTCGGTTTTTGATCCCATTTCCTGACCGGCGATGACCCCGGCGTATTTGGCGACGTCGTGTTCAGCCCATTCGCGATGGAGGGCCTCTGTGGGCGTTGACGAGCAGACGATAATATCGGCTTTTGCGATTACCTTTTCAAGGCTTTCGCGGACATAGGGGAAGGGCGGGAGGTTTTTGACGACTTCAGCGACCAATTCGTTGACGCGTTTGCTCCATTTCAGCGCAAGTTCCAGTTCGCTGCGGGCCTGCGGGTTTTGGGCCTGTTCGATGGCTTTTTGCAGGCCCGCGTTGCTGAGCAGGCTGGACGGATTGTTGACCCACGAGACATAATATTTAAATTCGGGGACTTTGAATCCGCGGGCCTTTACCTGCGGATGCGAGGGGAGAAGCTCGGTCAGGATGCGAACCATAGTTTTATGCCGGTTGGCTCCGCGTGTTTTGCTGAACAGGTCGGCGAAGTCCTTGCACTGCCTTGCGGCCTCGGCGACGGGCTGAAGACCGAAATACGCAATCATCATCGGGCAAAAGCATTCCCGCTGCTTGATACCCATCGCGTCAAATACACAGCCGTCGGAATCGATGGCGACAAGAAATTGTTTTGTCGGTATTAAGTCCTTAAGCGTCTGTGTGTAATGAGTCATTGCTATACTCCACTGAAGGCGTTAAATCCGCCGTCAACCGGGATTACGGCGCCGGTTATGAATTTCGAGGCGTCGCCAAGCAGCCAGCGTACCGTGCCGAACAGTTCTTCGGGGCTGCCGAACCGTCCCATCGGCGTATGGTCGATAATTGTTTTGCCTCGGGACGTCAGCCCGCCTGTCTTTTCATCCGTCAGCAGAAAACGATTCTGCTCTGTCAGGAAGAATCCCGGCGCTACGGCGTTAACGCGGATGTCAGTTGAGTAATTTTGGCACATATGCACAGCAAGCCATTGTGTAAAGTTGCTTACGGCGGCTTTGGCGGCGGAGTATCCGCAGATTTTTGTAAGCGGTTTGAAGGCGCTCATACTGGAGATATTCAGAATGTTTCCGTTTTTCTGCTCGGCAAAGTATCTGCCGAAAACCTGGCAGGGCAGCAATGTGCCGAGAAAATTGAGGTCAAAGACCCCGCGAAGGGCTTCGGACGGCATATCAAAGAATGAAAGCTCTTGCGAAGTTGTTGCTTCTTTTTTGTTTCCGCCTGCGCCGTTTATCAAAACATCAATGCGGCCCATCGAATCCATGGCGCGGGAAAATGCCTCGGTGATTTCTTTTTTGTCAAGAACATTGATGCGAAGGGCCAGTGCGAAATTTCCTTTTTGCCGGATTTTTTCCGCAAGCTTGTTTGCGCGAAACTCGTCATAGTCGGCGATGCAGACCTTTGCGCCGGCACAGGCAAGGTCTTCGGCTATCGCGCCGCACAAAATTCCTGCGCCGCCTGTAATGACGACACATTTATCTTTCAGGCAGAACATATCGTCCATAGCCTTTTCCTCTAAAAGTATTTCGGCAGTTTTTTTTCGGCCATTTTCTTTTCAAACCGCATAAAGACCGGCAACCCGTCCGGGCCTATGGCAACCGGAGCCTGGCCCTGCACCAGCGGCCGGACGTAATCCTTCATCGCATCGGTGATATGATTGCCCGCCTTGTTGATAAAGGATGCCGGCATTTTTTTCTCGCCGTTGGCCACGTCGGAAAGATTTGCAAGTCCGGTCGTGCATTTATAAGGCACATCGCCCTGTCGGACAAGCGTAATCATTTTTCCGTTGACGCCCGAAAGGGCCGCGTCAACCGCAGCCTGGCCGCACATATAGGCCTCGTTGACATCAGTAAGGGATGCAAAGTGCATCGCGCATCGCTGGTTTGTGCCCAGTTTGTTGAACCGCGCCTTTATGCCGACCTCCTTTTCGATAATTGCCTTGAGCATTTCTGCCACTCCTCCAAGCTGGGCGTGTCCGAAACTGTCTTTGCTGAAAGCTCCGCTGTCGGCTGTTATGTATTTGCCGTCCGGCCCTTTAAGTCCTTCGCCGACGACGATAAATACCCGTTTGAGTCTTGCCAGCGTCTCTTTGACGTCGCTGACGAATTGTTCAAACGTAAACGCCTGTTCCGGCAGATAAATCAGATGCGGCGCATCATCGGGGCATCTTTGGGCAAGGCCTGCGGCAGCGGCAATCCAGCCGGCGTTTCTGCCCATAACCTCAAGTATCGT
>JBGSSG010000074.1:0-1895 GCA_041737185.1 Anaerohalosphaeraceae bacterium | reverse complement strand
CCATCGCACGCAGCCGCCCGTATCGGCGGATTGTTCTCGCCTATGCCTCCGGTAAAGACAACGGCGTCTAATCTGCCCAGCGCCGCCGTGTAAGCCCCGATATATTTTCTGACGCGATAACAGAAAATATCGATTGCCAGCCTGGCCTGGATATTGCCTTTATCGGCCAGCTCCACAAGGTTGCGCATATCATTGGAAACGCCGGAAATGCCCAGCAGACCTGACTCTTTGTTGCACATATTATTAAGCTGTTCCGTGCTGTACCCCTTCTCGGCCAGGTAAAACAGTATGGCAGGGTCAATGTCTCCGCAACGCGTACCCATAATCAGTCCCTCAAGCGGCGTAAATCCCATCGAGGTATCCACGCTTTTGCCTTCCCTGACAGCCGTGACAGAACAGCCGTTGCCGAGATGACAGGTAATTATGTTGACGCCGCTCTTGTCAACGCCGAGCAGTTTCGCGCACCGCCGCGCGGCAAAACGATGGCTGGTGCCGTGAAAACCGTATCTGCGTATGCGATACTGTTCGTAAAGTTTGTACGGCAGCCCATAAAGATAAGCCGTCTGCGGTATTGTCGTATGAAAGGCCGTGTCAAAACAGGCGACCTGAACAGCCTTTGGCAGAGCGCGCATCGCGGCCCGTATGCCGGTCAGGTTGGCCGGATTGTGCAAAGGCGCCAGGTCGGCGAATCGTTCAATCGATGCGATTACCTTTTGGTCAATCACCACCGAGCCGGTGAATTCCTCTCCGCCGTGAACCACCCGATGACCAACCGCCTCAATCTCGCTGATTTTGCCGACCGCCCCGACCTTCGGGTCAGTCAGCTTTTGCAGAATAACCCGCATTGCATCTTCATGGTTGTCGGCCTGAACATCGGCTGAATAACTCTGGTCATGATTCCGGCAGGTCAGATGCGGACTTGCCTCGCCAATTCGTCCAAGCACGCCTTTGGCCAGCACATTCCCGGCAGGCATCGCAAACAACTGGTATTTTATCGAACTGCTGCCGGCGTTAATCACAAGTACCATCATTTCACATAGCCTCTTTTCTGCAAACACTGACTCTGCTGTTTTTACAATGAGAAACCGGCATTATAACCGCCCCAAAATCCCAAAACCAGAAATTTATGCTCATCCCGTTATGAAAGAAATAAAGATGTAGCAAGTCTTGTATTTCGGACGCTGATAACAAAGCTACTATCAATACTGAAAGCAAATTTTTTTAATGATTTTTTCATTCTTGACTATATGGGGGACCGATAGTTAAATTAGGATAAATAACAAAGACAGTTAAAATGTATCAGGTGTTTTCCAGCAACAAAGGTATAATATGGGCAAAATGAAGAACTTGTTCACCACAGGCGAGGCTGCCGAAATATGCAATGTAAGCCAGCAGACCATAATCCGATGTTTCGACGCCGGAAAACTCAACGGCTTTCGCGTCCCAGGCTCGCGATTCCGCAGGATACCCAAAGACAGCCTTATCAGATTTATGCGGGAAAACGAGATACCGCTTGATAATATCAATGCGCAGGGAAAGAAAAAGGTGCTGATTGTCGATGATGACACGGAAATTGTGGATCTGCTGGTCGATGTGCTCACGCGCGACGGGCGTTTCGAGGTCCGCACCGCCAACACCGGCTACGACGCGGGCCTGTTGACGCATCAGTTTATGCCCGAGGTCATTTTGCTGGACTATATGCTGCCTGATATTAACGGCAATGTGGTCTGCCAGGCAATAAAACGAAACCCCGATTTCTCGGATATTCATATCATTATCATAAGCGGCGTTGTCAATCAGGATGAAATCGACGGCCTGTTGCAGGCTGGGGCGGCCGATTTCATTAAAAAACCGTTTAATATCTCTGAACTGATAGACAAACTTGCCGATGTTTG
>JBGSSG010000305.1:0-5550 GCA_041737185.1 Anaerohalosphaeraceae bacterium | reverse complement strand
GACCACGGGCCGGGGATTCCGCGAAAAGAACAGACAAGGATATTTGAGGCTTTTTACCGCTGCGGGGACGAATCAACGCGTCAGACCACCGGTACCGGGCTTGGACTTGCCTTAGTCAGGAGGTTTGCCGAGGCTCATCGTGGCTTTGCGGAAGTACTCGGCCTCAAACCGGGCGTAGTGTTCCGAGTGGGGCTTGCCACCGCTTAAAAGCAATAAAAAAACGCCGCTATTGCCGCGGCGTTTTTTTTATCGCCTGTTAAAATAGTTTATTTCGCAGCCGTTTTCTTACTCGCACGGGTATCAGGCGTATTCGGGGGCGGAAAGACCGTGTTTTCAAGATGCATTTTTTCGCGCTCGGTAAGCGTCGGTTCTGTTATCAGCGTGGGAGTTATGAAAACCACAAGCTCGCTGTTAACAGTGCTTTCGCCCTCGAACCGGAACAACGCCCCAAGCAGCGGCAAATCGCCCAACAACGGTATCTTGTTTTTCTGCTGAGAGATGTCCTGTTTTCTCAGCCCGCCGATGACGACCGTCTGGCCATCCTTAATCAGGGCGGTGGTGAGCGCTTCACGCGAAGCGACTATCGGCTGAGGATTGCTCAGATTCGTTCCGGGTATCACGACATCGCCGGTAACGATGCTGAACTTGGGATTGAGACTGAGACGTATCAGCCCGTCGCGGGTCAGGTGGGGGATTACCCGCAACTCGACGCCAACATCTCGGAACTGCGTGGTGCCGATGGAGCCGCCGCCGCTTGTTTCGGTCAATTCCTGGTAAGGAATCTGTTCAATAATTTTTATCTCGGCCTGCTGATTGTCGAGGACCATAATCCGCGGATTGGCAAGCAGCTTGGCGCGGATGTCTTCCTGTGCGGCCCGCAGAGCGGCGTCGATATTGATGTGCTTGTTGAGTATTCCAAAACGGAATAAGGCATCGGTATCGGTGGCCTTTTGTACGCTTCCGTTAAAGGCGCCCGTCATATGCGGAGTGGTAACCGAGCTGATGGCGTCCTCGCTCGAACCATAAAGGACATTGCTCAAAGACCCATACTGATTGCCGAGCGTGCCGCCTGACGGCACTTCGCCGAAGCTTGTGGCCGTGCCGGCCTGCCACTCGACGCCGAGGTCAAGACGGTCTTTCGAGGAAATGTCGTAGATTTTGGCCTCGACCAGAATCTGCGGCGTGATGCGGTCGATTTCGGCGATGAAGGAGACTATCGCGTTGATTTTGCTTTCAACGTCGGTAACAATGATATTGCTGGTGCCGGGATTGGCGGAAATTGACCCCTGTTCGGAGATAAACTTCCTCAGAGCCTGCTCAACTTCCTTGACGTCCGCATAAGTAATCCGCAATACCCTGCTTACCATTTTTTCCCGAACCTCAAGAATTTCTTCCTTGGGGACAATCCGAATCATATTCTCTGTCGCCACAAACGCATAACCCTGCGAGGAAAGGATGTTTTCCAGCGCCTCTGCAAGGGGAATATCGGTCAGCGTCGCCGTAACTGTCCCTGTAACCTTGGGACTTTTGACAATGTCCACATCCGCCTGCTTGGCCAGGATGCGCAGAACATCTTCGATGGGCGTTTCCCTGAAATCAACGCTTACTTCCTGCTGCATTCGCTGCTGAACCGGCGTGAGGAGTTCCGTTCGATTGACGTTCGGCGCGACGTCTTCAGCCAGGACGGACGCTGCAATCAGCAAAATTATCAGTCCCGCGGCTTTAGCTATTGCCTTTTTTTCTCCGTACAAGTTCATATTTATTCCTTTCCTGTCTTTAGTCGTCCGCACACGACGGTGCGGCCAAGTCGTTTATTGTTCCACCTGCTGAATCCAGTGTTTACCGTCCTTTTCAAATTCGACCGAATCGCGGTTGATTTTGACGATTTTCGCCCCGGCCACCGTTTCCCCTTGTTTTATAATCTGCCCTGCGATGATGGCGGTAGGATTTGTATCGCTATAGACTATACCGCGAATGATCAGGTCGCTCTGGGTTTCGCCGGTGTTTGCGCGAGCCTGTGAAGCGTGCCTCATCGGGTCTCTCAAAGAGGCCGGGTAGACCTGCGGCTGTTTCCACTGATAGACAAGGTCCTTTTTGATAACCGCCGCTTCATCCTGAAGTCCTTTACCGACGGCGGCATTTACCTTAGATGCGCCGGGGTTAAGGGCAATTATAAGGACTACAACAAGAACCACGGCCAACAGGGCTGCCATTATCGTCATTTTCTTCTGACGTTTGTCAAGCCGGCTGGTTTTGCCGCCGAACAGAACGCTCTTGGCCGTATTAAACACGTCCATCGCGGTCTTTTTGTCGGCCATTGCCGCGGAGGATTGCTTGGGTACAGGGATTGGCCTGCAGGAAATTTTTCCCTCGGCCTGACTATGGCTGTCTGAGCCGCCTTCATTAAGCGAATCCCACACAGTCCCTTCAGTTTGAGTCAGGCTCTCGGAATCCCGCTGCATCAGGGGCAAAGATTCGCCCTTCTGTTCCGCAGCGGTAGCCGCGGGGGCATTTGAACTCGGTTCAGCAGGCAGTCCGGCCGCGTTTTGCGGAACCGGCGCCGTCTGGCCGTTGTCAAATATGAACGAGATTTTCTTCTGTAATCCGTGCCTTATTTTCATAGCTCAACTCTTCCGCTAAAGCCATATATTCCTGAGCTCCCCTGCACGACCGGTCATAAGTCAGGACGGACTGTCCGGCGCTGGGGGCCTCTGCAAGACGAATATTACGATGAATTACGGTCGCAAAAACCATATCCTTGAAATAATCGCGCATCTGCTGTTCGATGTCACGGCTAAGAGACGTTGTGCTTTCGCAAAGCGTCAGCAAAATCCCGCAGATTTTAAGGTTCGGATTGAAGCGCTCACGAACAATCTGCGTGGTTTCGAGCATCTGTCGAAGTCCCTCAATCGCATAGTAATGCGTCTGGACCGGGATAATAACCTCGTCTGATGCGACAAGAGCCGACAAGTTCATAATGCTAAGCGAGGGCGAACAATCGATAATACAGAAATCAAAATCTCCGGCAACCAAAGAGAGCCTGTCGCGCAGAACGTATTCTCTGCTGTACGTATTGACCATCTGGGACTCGGCCCCGCTGAGAAGGACATTGCTGGGGGCAAGAAAGAGTCCTTCGGTCTGCGTAGTCAGCAAAACCTGACTTAGGGGGATGCGAGGGTTGACCAGAACGTCATAAATGGTCCGTTCGAGCCTGTCCGGAATCGCGCCAAGACCGAGGGTGGCGTGTGCCTGCGGGTCAAGGTCCGCCAGCAGCACCCGTTTTCCTCTGCCGGCAAGGGCCGCAGCAAGGTTGACCGCGGTAGTGGTTTTACCGCATCCGCCCTTTTGATTGGTTATCGCTATTGTCCTCACTGTCTTTTCCTTTTTCTTCTTTTGTCGTCCTGGCAAAAGAACCCATGCAGATTATGCGCGTTACGGCTGCTGCACAAGAGAGCCCAAATCCGGTTTATCGGGCAGGTACGAGACTAATACTTTCGCATCGTGCAGTGAACCGTTATCAGACCGCTTAATTGAGGCGCTTTCGACAAACACCACGGGCTGGTTTCGTTCGAGGCTGTTCAGGAACGCCGCGAACTGATTGAACGTTGCCGAAAAACTAAGTTCAACCCAGCCCTCGCCGATTTTGTGATTTTCCTGCTCATCGAGAGTTCCGGTCATTTCACGTATTTTTGTTGTAAAATTGCCGAGATGGCACTGTGCGGCCAGTTGACTGATTTTGAAGGTCAGTTGAGCCGATTCGTTCGGGTTAATTACAAACATCCGCGTAAGTTCTTTGACGTCTTCCAGTTTCCCGGCCATATTCTTTTTTGTGTCTTCACGCTGGGCTGTCTGAGCCAGACTGTACTGTTCATTGCTGGCGGCGAAATCTTTCTGTACATTTGCCAATACGCGGCTCTGCGGCTGAATTATAAGCGGATAAGCCGACGCCATCAGCGCAAGCCACAGGCCGCAGACTGCACCGGCGACTATCAGATATCTTTTGACAAATGGATTTTTAATATTCATATCAATCCTGGTTTTTCAGAGTGCATTCGATTTCATAAAAAGCGGCCGGTCTGTTGTCGATATCTCCCTCGTTTCTGGCCGTTATACGCACGTCCGAAAACGCCTCGTCGAGGATTTTGCTGGCACGTATATTCTGGATATACTGATGCGACTGCTGGTTGGTATCGCCGCCGTCAAAACCGCCCACCGTCAGTTTCAGCTTACGCCTGACGACCGTTACATACTTGACATTTCCGCTTTTTTCGTCGGTTTCCTTTCGGCGTTCTTCATCGCGGGTCAAATCGAGCTTTGACAGAACAAGCTTATCGGGCAGAGCTTTTGAAAGCTCAACCATAAGATCGGTGGTCTGAATTCGGTATTTCATAGCCGCTGAGACGCTTTGAAGCTGCCCCCTGGCCGCGATAATTTGTTTATTGATGCGATTGTACTGCTCTATATCCCCGGCAAAGCGGTCGATTTTCTGCTGATTGTCGCTGATGACCTGCCGCTGGTTGTAAATCATGGCGCTGGTGTACTGACAATGCGCTGCCAGCACGATTGTCCCGATTACGGGAATTGCAAACGGAATCATCGCAATCGCGACAAACACCGGTTTGCTTCGAGGGGGCAGCCTGCGTCCTTTGAATAAGTCGATTGTGAACATTAGTCAATAGACCTCATTGCAAGGCCGGCCGCTATGACCATGGCCGGGCCATTTGTTTTAAGCAGAATCTGGGCCGCCGGACCGGTCTGGATTCGCATTTTTTCAAACGGATTGAAAACCTGTACCGGCACGGGCAGACTCTTTTCAAGAATTTTTACAAACTCGCCCACCAGGGCGAATCCCCCGCAAAGCCAGATTCTCTGGACCTGGCCCATATTTTCCTGCATTGTATAGTATCGCAGCGTTTCATTAATGGCTTCAATCAGTTTGCCGCAGGCCTGTTCCATGTCTTCTCGCAGAGACGATGATGGATTGTTTCCTTCTTTTACAATCAGTTGTCGAGCCTTCTCCGGGGTAATTTGCCGCCCGGAAGCTATTTGTGAATATATATGGTTTGCCGCGTACGGCAAATCCCGGACGAAGGGCACGCCGTCGCTGCCGAGTATCGAGAGGTTTGTCAGATTGTATCCGACGTCCAGCACGGCAAAACTGTCGCAGCTTTGCGATTCCTGAACCTGACAGAGAAAATTCAGGACGGCAAGGCCGTTGACGTCCATAAGAACCGTCCTGACAGAGGCTTTATCAGCCATATCCGTCTTGCGCGAAACAACATCAGAGGTTCCCACCACCAGATAGCCGTTGCGCTCAAAGGCTTTTTCTTTTGGCCGTTCGTTCAGCGGTTCACTGGAAAGCTCCTGATAATCAACCACGCTCTGGGCAATATCGAGCGCACAGACCTGCTGGGCCTCAAGACGAATGGCCTGTTCAACCGCCTGTTCGGGCAGAGGCGGAAAATGGAAGCCGCGAACAGCCACGTCCGCTCCTTCCACACCGCAGACCACATAAGTTCCGGCAGGACAACCGGCGGTCCAATCCCGACG
>JBGSSG010000296.1:0-1760 GCA_041737185.1 Anaerohalosphaeraceae bacterium | reverse complement strand
CGGCAAGTATGGTAGATATGGCCATTTACGTAAAGCCTGCGGTTGTCGATAATCATACAGTAGCATTTGTAATGCGACAACGGCTAAGCCACCAGAACCTGCGAAAAAACCTCTACGCCGCCTATATGTTCATAGAACAGGCGGAGCCGGACTATAAGGGCATCCGGCTCTATATGACAATGGTCAGGGAAGAGGCAAACACATCAGTAATTGAGAAGATGAGGAAACAGCAACCCTGGATTTACCCCGACGGCGACGATTCGGAAAAGTACCTTGTATTCTTTAATGTTGACAGGATACGTCCGCTCGTCGGCGAAGGAAATATTTGACCCGCTGTGCAAAGGAGGCCGGTATGTCTGAACAGGCACAACTGAACTGTCCGAACTGCAAGTTCCGTATCGGGCTGGATGATATTAACGTGCAGACCGACATTGCGCTTTGCCGAAACTGCGGCGGGACGTTCTCATTTTCGCTTATTCACGAGGCATCGGAGCTGCTTAGCGGGGAAAGCCTTGACCTGCCGACGCGGGGCGTACGCATCTATGAGGACTTCGGCGGGCGAAAAACTATTGTGTACAAGGCTCTTTCGCCGGTGCTGTTGTTTCTGATTCCGTTCACTGCTTTCTGGTCGGGCCTTTCGATGTGGGGGCTGTACATCCAGCCGTTGATGAAGGGGCAAATCAACTGGTCGAAGTTTCTGTTCGGTGTTCCGTTTCTGCTGGGCACAATCGTGCTGCTAAGTGTGATTTTTTTCCTGCTTTTCGGCAAATGGGTCATCACGCTGGGCAACGGGCAGGGCAGCGTTTTCGTCGGAGCAGGGGCGCTTGGCTGGAAACGCTATTTCACCTACGGCCCGGGCAGCCTGGTTTCCCTTAGGAACACAAGTTTGAAGGTCAACAACAAAACTCAGCAGGGGATTGCCATTATCGACGGACAGAACGAATTTGTCTTTGGCGCGACAATCAGGCCCGATGCCAAGATGCATATCGCCCGGCTTTTGGCCCGGGAAACTGCCAATACGTAAAAATTCCGCGGCACTGCTGAAAGCGGACGCAAGTTCGGGCCGGCGTTTTATAATTCTTGTAAGTTGTTATTTCAATGTTGACAGGATACGTCCGCTCGTCGGCGAAGGGCCTGTCGTGTAAGTCATTGTTGGACAGCCAGTTAAAAGGGGGACAGAACCGCAGAGATACATCACTCGTATTATTTCAGTATAGTTCCAGGCACGGAAAGGGTTTTTATTGGAAAGGGATTGCAAATGACCTGGTATGAAGCTGAAGAAATCGCCAAGTATGTATTCAGGCTGGAAGCGAACCTGGACGACTGGGCGATTGATAATAGTCGGATGAAATCGGCGCTTGCCGAACTTGGCCGAATGCAGGACAAGCTGTTGCTGGCCCGTGAAAAAAGGGCCGATGACAGGGTTTTCCGGTCGCTGGCGGATGAAGTTGCCAGTCACGCCCGGCACTGCCGAAAGGCTATCGAGGAACGACTTATGGCATAGCCGGCAGGGATGAAAAATTTGCTTTGGCTCCGACCGTAAAAATGATAAACTGCCGTCGTTTTAAGGAGCCGTGTATGCAGATAGAAACTTTCGTCCTGGGCGATTTCGCGACCAACTGCTATCTTGTGCGGAAAAACAATTCCGCAAGGGACTGCTTTGTGATTGACCCGGGCCTTGACTGCGCCCCGCTGATTGGGAAGCTTGAGGCAGGCGGTCTTGCGCCGGAGGCGGTTTTTCTGACGCACGGCCATATCGA
>JBGSSG010000278.1:0-3216 GCA_041737185.1 Anaerohalosphaeraceae bacterium | reverse complement strand
GCAGCGTCTTGTCAAAGCGGCCTTCCTCATTAGTCTGCTCTTCGAAGGACCATCTGTTCAGAGTCGGATTCTGTGAATCTTCATATAAAGGCAGCACAACTGCTTTGAGGATTTGTTTGGCAGCCGCGCCCGTCCCGCCGTAAACGTAAGAACCGCTGCCGCCGACGACTTTAAGGCCGCCGGTTATCGTTACATCAACGCCGCCTTCAAATATGCCCTTTGCCCGATCTGAACTGTAGTCCCTTGTAAGATTGGGAGCGAAAGTTAAGGTACCGGTAATACTCAGAGTGTAAACATCGTCATAGGTGAAAATTTTGTTTTCACCGTTAATCGTCGTGGGATTGAAATTAATATGACCGCTGGTACCTCCGGTGTAATCATACCATACCGTCATAAGAAAAGACGTTCCGACTCTGCGGGCATAAATTGTACCGGCTTGAGCTAACGAAGACAAACACACACACACCAACAGCGTGAATAAAACAAAAACTCCCTTTTTGCGTTCCATCTTTCCATCCTCCACTCCCCCCCAGTTACACAAAAACAAATATCCCTCGCTCAATCCTCTATTTCACCACGACCCATAATAGCCAGGCGAAAAGCCTTTGTCAAAGAAAAAAATGAAATTTTTTAAATTTTTTTTCGGACTTGTGATATCTCAATACAGGCAATCCTGCAAAATCCGGACATCTTTTGTATTGATATATCCATCCTTATTAAGATCACACAGGTCGTTATACCTGTCAAAACTCGCTTGGTCCGTCGTATTCAATACCCCGTACTGAGCATTTGAGAAGGCTCGCACATCCCTTACATTCGCAAAACCATCGTTATTGCAATCCCCTTGCAGTTGATTCCAGGCAAAACCGCCTGGGCCATAAGCTATCCGCATTAACGGGTCGCCAATTGCCACTTCGCTCCAGCTTAAATAAGGCAGGCCCGTAAAGGCCGCTTCAACAAAACTCAGGTCCGCGAAGCCGTCCCCGTTTTCATCAGCAAATAAATTATAAAAGAAATACAGGTTATCCTCAATGCTGTCCGACATCGGCTCAAAACTGTGTCCTATCGCACCGCATCCGCCGATTGTAATAAAATCAACGATTTTCGCATGCGTCGTTACCGCGTCTGAAAACATTGTAACCGCGTTGAAACTTTCAATAGAATCAAAAACCGCGCCATTGACTGTTTTGAATAAAGGCCCGCCGGCAGGTCCGCCTGTTAAAAGATACCCTTTGTTTGTGTTTTCATCACCGCTGTATTGGCCAAAACAGGCTAAGGCCGCAATCCCCTGAGACCCCTGTCTTTGCAACTCCGGCACGAGCAGAAGCGCATCGAGGTCGCTCTGACAGGTTCGTATTCCGCTCCTGCGGTCGAGAATTACACACAGCCCCGCGGCAGTACCGCTAAGAGCATAATTCATTGAAGACAGATTCAGAGACCCGTTGGTCATTGCCGTATAGCAGGATACAAAGTCATCCTTTATCAGAATCGCACAAGCCCCCGGCGGTTGAGGCTGGTCGGGCTGGTAAATTACGTAATTGACAGAGGCGTCCAGATTATAAACCCGATTTCTGTCAAGGTTCCCGCCGGCAGAAGGCGCATCATCCAGAACCGCCACTGCCTGCAAAGGATTAACGCCGCTGGCCGGGCTGGAAGCAAGTTTCGCCCGTTCGAGCATCTTCCGGACGGAAAAAACTGCGGTTTGTCCCTGGTTTTTCGGGCCGTCAAGTCGGCAGGTCAGGTAAAAATCGCCTGGATTGAAAGACCGTTCAAAAGTCCCGTAGCAGGTATTCGGCCACTCCCAGTTTGTCTGGCCTTCCATTTTAGGGGCGACGCCGGAAACCGCCAGAGCCGTGGTCCAGAGCATCTGCTTTGCACCCGGCTGGGCGCGGTTAAACAAGGTAATAGAGCTTTGGCGGTAGCCCTGGTAAGGATTTACCATACGGTTGTCGATGCCGAAAGGATTCTGGCCGTAATCGCTATGCCACAGGCAGGTCAGCTCAGACTCCACCGAAGCAGCATTGATTTCCGACAGGTGAGTGGAAACATCAGTGGGATTTGAACCTGCCGGATAAATCACGTTGGGATAGTTTGTATCTTCGATGCGGTAAGGCATTCCGGCGGTCGTGATAATTACTTTGATGGTTGCGGCCAGATTGTTGGCTATAAGATAATTTCGCACCGGCTGTGCGATAAGCTGTTCATACTGCTGTCGAGTAATTATTTCTGATGCGGCGGTCGCTGCCGGCCCGCTGCTGTCAGGCAGACCTGCAAGCTGCAGCACCTGCAAACCCGCAATCTGCGGATGGTACTGACGGTACATTTTGGCGATATACCGGCTTGTCGGACTTTCGGCATTGACCAGAAGCAGAACATCCGCGGGCGTCAACTGGCCAAAGGTAAGCGAAGAAAGAAACAGTGTGATAAAAAACAAAACCTGCACCCCACCCTGCAGAACAAAACTCCTGTTCTCCTGAATCCCTCCTCCAGTCGAACGCATCTTCACTCCTTGCTTTTTGTTCGGTCGGCTAAAATCCGAACTTTTACTTTATAATCCATTCTCCTCTAAGCCGGACCGCTGCTGCAATCAACTCTCAGCAAGGACTTGTCCGGCACAGGTTTTAAGTCCTTTTTCGTTTGCAAATACCGCCTATTGTCAAACCCGCCAAAATTATCAGGCTTGAAGGTTCCGGAACCACGTTCAGCACATTCTGAGAACCGGCGGAATAAAATGATACCCCGTCGTCATCAGCCGTGGTTGGCCCAAAGCTTGTATAATCCACCAACTCGCCGAGCATATTGCTCAAACTGTAAGTTACCTGACCTTCCGCCAGGGCCTTAACCCCAAACCTGAACAACTCGGTATAATTGCCGTGATTGTCGATGTCGTCGTCTGTCCCTATGGCGGCAGTCGAACTGTCGTCAGGATTTCTAAGAGCATTTACATATTGCACGCCGCCGGTCAAAGGAGAATTAACGGACGACGCATTCCAGTTCGGCACCAGAGTACTCAGCGGCAAAGGCGCTAATATGCTGATGTCGGCAACACTGCCGGTTTTTGTGATTTCAACAACCCCGCCATTGCCGACGTTCACATCAAGCTCCCAGAGAACCAGCCCGTTTGTGCCGGTCGCGCCCGCATTATCCGCCCAGGCCCAGACATGCACCATTGTCGTCTGACCGATTGTCAGATTTGTCTGGTCGGAGGAGATTTTG
>JBGSSG010000276.1:0-1906 GCA_041737185.1 Anaerohalosphaeraceae bacterium | reverse complement strand
GGACCAGCAGCTTGTAATCGCCGATTTGCCGCAGGCAATCCGCAGCGGCGGGCAGGTTGCCGTTGAGAACAAGACCGCAGGCTTTACTTTTACGGCCAGGCTCGCTCTGTCCGAACGGGACCGCGTTATTCTTCTGGAAGGCGGCCTGCTGAAATACACTCGAAATCGTGCGGGGCGATGAACACGCAGAACCAGCCTGTTGTAGTCGCCGTATTCGGCACAGGAAAGGCCGAGCCGGGCGACGCCGTGTTTGAAACAGCGATGGAGCTTGGACGGCTTCTGGCGGAAAATGGCTTCACGCCGGCAAACGGCGGATACGGGGGAACAATGCTGGCCACGGCAAAGGGCGCACAAACAGCCGGCGGCGAGGTAATCGGGGTAACCTGCAAAGCATTCAAACGTTCAAAGGCAAATCAGTATATAAGCCGGGAGATTCCCGCTGAAAACCTCGACTGTCGGCTAAAAAACCTTATTGAGCTTGGTCAGGCGTATGTCGTCCTGACCGGCGGAACGGGAACGCTGCTGGAGCTTGCCTGTGTATGGGAGCAGAGAAACAAAGGCTTTTCAAACGGCGATAAACCGATTATACTGATGGGCGAATTCTGGCAGCCGCTGGTTGAAATGATGAGCCGGGCCGATTCGGACTGCGGGCGTTTTGTGCAGCGGGTCGATTCGCCAAAACAGGCCGTGGAACTGCTCAGAAAACATTTCCACAGAGAAAAATGATGAGTACTCGAATCTTAAAAGCCGCAGCGCTGCTTGTACTTTTATGGCTGACGGCGGCAGGTGCCGCGGTTAAAAGTCCCGTCCTGCGGGAGGGCCTGGCCCTTGCCGGGACCGAGGGAACGTGCAAAAAGGAATTCCAACAGAACCTTGAGCGATGGGTATTCTATCCCTCGGCGGCGATTGTCGATGGAAAGACGGTTTTGCCGGCGGAAACGGGTCTGGAGATTCTTCCCTCGGCAGGTCTCGCCCAGATTCGCTCCTTTGCAGGGGATAAAACGCTGGTCAAGGTCTGGGCGGTGATTACCGCATACCACGGCCGCAACTTCCTCTTTCCCCTGTACGCTGTGCCGCTTACAACTGCGTATGAGACGGTTCAATCGCCGCAAAAACATATCGAACCAGCCGCCGTTTCCTCAGACCCGAACCGGTCTCCTGTAATACCGTCGGAAATTCTAAAGCTGCTCAAGCCGGCAGGCAGGGTTGACCTTGCACGCATCGCCCAAAGCGCAGCGCCGAAAGGCGACAGCGCACTTGTCGGCAAAACCGGCCTTATTTCAGTCCTGCACAACAGCGTCGTTTTCACCCCCGACGGCTTTGGGAAAAAAACAGAGAATGTTTTTTATTCCCTTTTGCCCTGCCAGACGCTTGAGCGGACCCAGGAGCGTCTTGGCCGGGCGTTCGCCAGGCAAAGATTTAACGTAAGCGGAATTGTAACCGTTCACGACGGCAGGCGGTACCTGCTGCTGTACCGCACTGAAAGAACCTATACCAACGGAAACTTTACACCCTAAATCTATGAACACATACGACCTGCAAACGCTTGTAATCCGCTATAGCCAGCCGGATTTTAAGGAACGATTCATAGAACTCCGCGCAGCCGTTTTCAGAGCTACCCATTTTGACAGCAAAAAAGAAAAACAATTAGACGCCATTCTTAATGAAGTGGGTCGGCGCGGCGATGAAGCGATAGCCGAATACACAGAGAAGTTTGACGGCGTGAAACTAACGCCTGTGCAGTTCAGAATATCGGATGCGGAACTGAAAGATGCGCACAAAACAATCGACAAAACGCTTTTGAAGTCGATTCGGCAGGCGATAAAGAACGTCAGGCAATATCAGACAAAAATATTCGTCGGAAAAGACAAAACCTTTAAATCAACCTTAATAAAATATACACAAA
>JBGSSG010000181.1:0-2344 GCA_041737185.1 Anaerohalosphaeraceae bacterium | reverse complement strand
TCCATTTATAATTCTCTCTTGCCGCAGCAAGGGCCGCGGCGCTTGCATCCTGCCTCTGGTCGGCGTTATGACAGGCAAGACAGTTTATTTCATAAGTTCCGCTGATTTGCTTTCGCAGAGTTTCGTGCGGGTCTTTCTCCGCGTCGCCGAACTGCCCGTACACGTTGCCGGGGATATGGCTGGCAAAAAGTTTCATCCATTCCCACCGGCTCAGGCCGATATCCGCGGGCTTGAAAACCCCAGGCCAGTTTCTTTCCGAGAGGGGAATTACCGTCCGTGTTTTAAGGTCGGTAAAAATAAACGGCTGGCCGGGGCGTCCATCCTGCCCGTTAGGCTCGGCGGGCTGAAAATGCCATCCCCTGCTTATTATATCAACGCTGTGGCACTGCCCACAGGTTTTATTGAGCGAAAAAGGCTGCGGCGCCTTGTCCCCGGGACGAATCTGGACGCCGGTTTCATCCAGCAGCGGCATAAGATGCACCGGCGTTGACCTGTTGCCGTCGCTGCCGTCGCCGATAAGCGGCTCTGCGGCGGCACAAAGGCCCGCTGTCGTCAGAATCAACGCGGCCAAAAATGCCAATAGACTTTTTTCCGCCATACCGGCTCCATCTGCGATGCTTATTAAACCTGAAAATCCTCGGCTTTGAATTCCATTTTGCAGCCCTTTTCGACCGCCTCATTTATCTTAAGGACCGTAACGGCCGTTTCATAGCCGATTTCAGCGGGGCAGTTGAGTTTTTCTTTGCCGCGAATGGCCTGGAAAAAATTCTGCAGGTGGGGCTGATGGTACGGCACATCCATCACAACCGGAATCTTGTATTCCGCCGCCGGTATCGATTCGCGAACATCCACCACCGCTCCTTCTTCCTTAGCCTTTTCCGTGATGCCGCCCTGTTTCCTGATGTATCCCTTTGCCACCCACGGATCCCACTTTGTTTCGTTCACCCACGCCTCGCGGTAAATGCTTCCCCGGTTGGCCGCTTCGGACATCAGCAGCGTCCCTTCATCGCCCATAAAACACTCATAATAGCCGTTTGCGCTGTTTGTCGTCAGCGTCTGGTAAAAGGCTCGCACCGTCCCTTTTGCCGTCGCGTACTCATAGACCGCCATCACGTTGTCGTACCACTGGTGGTCCGTCCAGTAATCCACGCCGCCGCTGGCCATAACGCTGACAGGCCGGGCCTCAAGAAACCAGTTGTAAATATCAATCTGGTGCGAACCGAGGTCCACAATCGGCCCGCCGCCAAGCCCCTTGTACCATCGCCAGTTCAGAAACTGTTTTATATCCTTAAAACCGAATTTGTTCAGCGTCGCCTCGTCTATTTCCATTCCTTGCGGACATAAGATATCCTGGCATGAATCCTTGCTGCGGTTCCATTGGCCGTTGACGGTTGTTATCCTGCCCAAAAGTCCGGCTTCCTTTATATATTTATCGCAGCAGTAGCGATATCGCGGATTGCTGCGCCGCTGATGGCCGATTTGCAGGAGCTTGCCCGTCTCCCGCGCCGTCAGCAGCATTTGTTTTGCTCCCTCAAGCGTATTGGACATCTCCTTTTCGCAATAAACGTGCAGACCCTTTTTAAGACACGCAACCGTCTGCTCGGCGTGCCAGAAGTCAGGCGTGGCAATCAGCACGGCGTCAAGGTCCGCTTCCTTGTCAAGCATTTCCTTGTAATCGGTATAAGCCGTGCCCTTGTGTCCGTAGGCCTGGTAGGCGCCCAGCGTCTTCGATGCGCGTCTGAGATTGTTCTTCTCCCATATATCGCACACCGCGACAAACCGCACGCCGCTCTCCTTGCCCAGTTTCGTTATCGCATCCATAAGCGCCCGCCCCTGTGCCCCCGCGCCGATAAGCGCAATATTCAGCACATCTTTCGACTGGCCGTCTGTCTGCCCTAAGGCGCCACCCGAGACAAATAATCCCGCCCCGATTGCGGCAGTGGTTTGCATAAATTTACGCCTATCCAATCTGCTGTCCATAAATAATCCTCTTGTCAATGCAATTCTTTTATTTTGATATTACGATACCACACTCTGGTTCCGTGGTCCTGCAGGCCGATAAAACCTTCTCGGGGCAAATCCTTATACGCAACATCGAACTTATTGGCCGAACCGTCCGGATTTTTGCCGGCCTGCGTCCACTTGTCAAGGTTCATATCGATAACAGCCTTGCCGTTAAGCGCGACCTGCACAGTCGAACCCTTAGCCAGTATCGTAAGCCTGTTCCACCGGCCCACTGGCAAAGCCGCGTTTTCCGCGGGGGCAAGCACATCAAAAATCGCCCCGCAGATATGACTGTCAACACTCTTGCCGAATGAATCCTCGACCTGCACCTCCACCCACG
>JBGSSG010000167.1:0-6778 GCA_041737185.1 Anaerohalosphaeraceae bacterium | reverse complement strand
ATAAACTGGCTTTGTTTGGAAATTCTGCTCTTTTTAGGTTATCGGAACGAAGCTGCAGGATATTACCTATGAATTGACCTTCTTCGAATCTATAGCAGCCCATGTCCAGAACAGCTTTATCCTGCAGCGATACAAACAAATTAAACGTCACATAGTCCCCTTTAAAGCCATCAGAGCAGAGTTGCCTGTCTACCAATTGCATAAAGGCAGTGCGATTGCGATCATAAAAATATCAAAAACGGTTGAAGCCTTGTCAAAGTAAGTGCCTGCTTTAAAATCATGTTTGGTGTGCTTATTCAATTTTAAATTCCTCGTATTCTTTCAATACCTGAATTGCAGGAACAAATTTAAAAACTTCTAATATTTTCTTAAGTCTTGAATATACTTTTGAACAATTATGGTAATGTCTGAAGCTTCTATATGCGGACATTTCTTTAATATGGGGTATGATAGGCCCCGCCTCATAGGGATGGATGTAAAACATGCAAGGTAAGCCGAGTCTGTTCGTTTTTTTTATAAAATATTTGGTCAGAAACAATGGATAAAGTCTGAAATATCCACCGCCACCAAACGGGAAACGCTTACCAAAAATATCGCTTGTCGACATCGGAAACTCAATCAAGCCGTTGGGTAGCTTATTAATAGACGGCTTGGCGTCCTTCATTCCATATACATCATGAAAGCCGAAAGGAAAAATACTTGAATCATATACAAATCCAATCTCTTTCAGGATATCAAGCGCCCAGGCAGAATCCTTCGTTATTGAAAAATCCGGAGCTCGGAATCCATATACCTGTTTACCAGAGATAACCTCGATGCGTTCTTTGGCCGATGATACTTTTTCTTTGAATTCACTAGGTTTGATGCCGAATACCCGCAAATGAGCAAAATTATGACAGCCTATTTCATGACCAGCCCCAGCAGCCTTTCTTATTAGATCGGGCATATCCCGAGCAATCCGGCCAACAAAAAAAAATGTGGCCTTGGTATTTGTGTTATCGAGAAATTCGAGCATCCTCTCAGTATTTATCTGGATTTCTTTGTTTTCCTGTTGAGGATCAATGTACTTTTGAGGGATGTGGAAACTCTGGAGATTTGACTCAACAAAACCTTCTATATCGACCGTAATAGCATTCAAAAGAGATTTCTTTGGGGAATCCATAAAGCACCTAAATTCTTTCAAAAGGCGTTAAAGCAACCGTGAAATTATTATAGACTGGAATTTCCATATCTGTCTATCCGCTCTGAAAGTCGGAATGACGCACCCACAAGTCTGCCAGAGGCGGATGCCACCTAATCCGAAGCTGTCCCCCGCCTTTGGCGGATTCTGAAAGCGTGGATAAGCACATAAGGGCTGCCAGCCTCCAGCAAAAAAAACACCTGCTGCCGCAACGCTGCCAGTCCCCGTTTTCCTAAATACCTGCAAAAAACACGACGTTGGTGGTGGCGGAGCCGCCGATGTTCAATGTGGCGACGCGTTTTGCGCCCTCCACCTGATAGTCCCCCGCCGTGCCGGCAAGCTGTTTATATGCGTCCAGCAGCTGGCGAACGCCCGTTGCGCCGACCGGGTGGCCGCAGCCAATCAGGCCGCCGGACGGATTGACGGGCAGTTTCCCCCCAATCTCGATAACGCCATCTTCTATTGCCTGCCAGGATTTACCGGGTTCGGTCAGGCCGAAATGGTCGATGGCCATATATTCAGAAGTGGTAAAACAATCGTGCGTTTCGATTACATCCATTTCCCAGCAGTCTTTAATCCCCGCTCTTGAAAACGCATCGGTAATGGCTTTTCGTGTCCAGGGCAGAACGTAGGGATTCCCGCGTGAGTCGTTTATTTTTTCCGCAAATTCCATCGGGGCGGTCGTATGGCCCCAGCCCTGGATGCGGGGAATCGCATTGAGTTCAACTCCGCAGCGTTTTGCGTATTGGGCGGCAAATTTTTCAGAGGCCAGATAGAGACATACCGCCCCATCGGTTACCTGCGAACAGTCGGTTACCTTAATCCGTCCGGTTACTGTGGAATTGTACTGCCCTTTCTGACAGGCATGATCGAGACTCATAAACCAGTCGCGGGTCTGGGCGTTGGGATTCCGTTTGGCGTTGGCGTAATTAAGAGCGGAAATATAAGCCAGATACTTATCATCCAGCCCGTACCTTTGCTCATAAACATCGCCGAGTCTGCCGAACAGTTTGGGAAACGGAAACTCGATCCCCTGCGATTCACGTTCATACCAGGCGGCGGTGCCGAGAAAGTCGCCTCCCTTGGCGGCATCGACGGTCTTCATCTGCTCGACGCCGACCAGACACATACAGTCGTAGTACCCTGCCTGGATGTGAGCCATCGCCGAAAGTGTCGCCAAGGCGCTGGAGGCGCAGGCGCCTTCAAATCGGCTGGTGGGCAGGCCTTTGAAGGCAGGGTCAAAATCGACAAAGAACGCCCCAAGATGGCCCTGCATACAATACAATTCCGCCGCGAAGTTTCCGACAAAGGCCGCCTGAATGTCTTTGGGTTCTATTTTAGTAGTTACAAGAGAACCCTCGTACGCCTCGCGCATCATCGCACTGATGTGCTTGTTTTCACGCGCCCAGTTGCGGGCAAAATCGGTTTGATAACCACCCAGAAGATACACTTTTTGTTCGTTCATTTACATTCACTCTCAAAAAAATTAAGAATAGAGAATTTAGAATTAAGAAAAGTTAATCCTTCCTTAATTTGGATTTCTTTACAATGGCTGTAAGAATTGAAATAATTTCATTCGATTCTTTTATCAAATCATTCAATCGCGATTCAGAAACAATGCGTGTCGATTGATATAACCGGAGCCAATAATGGCTTTCTCCGGCTTCCTTAAGAGCAATATGACATTTCGATATAAAATCCGCACGGCTTTGAGCCGCATTAGCTTCTTCCAGGTTGGCTCCTATGGATGTACCCGAACGAACAAGCTGACGGCACAACGCCTCATTTGTCCTGTCCTTCTTTATCAGAAATTGGTAAAGTCGAATAATTCTGCAGGCGAAGCTGAATGTACGTTCCTGAATATTTTCTATCTTTTCACCCATATTTCTTCATTCTTCATTCTCAATTCTTCATTCAAAATAAGCGTATGCTTATTTTGCAGGGAAATACTTGCCGGCGTTAAAATGATATTTTTCAGATACCCGGTCCTGCCGCAGCGAGTCCGGCACAGCAAGATGTTGCGTCTGCAGTAATTCGGCCGCCTTTTCTTTGCCTCCAAGCATATTAACTACAAGACTCGGGCCGGCCCAGTTGAAGCCGGTCGTCATTACGCGGTCAATTCCCTCTACCCCGTATTTTTCATCCGTCACTTCGCCGACCATCATATACGAATAGGCAATGTACATCGCCAGAATCTCGTGAACTATCCGTGCCTCCGGGCCCGACGCATTCAAAATCGTCTCAAAAGCCTGACGATACAGGCCCAGATGGATTTGGTCTTTGGCTCTCTCGACAAATTGAATACGCGGCTCAAATGAATGTATGTAATCGGAAGTCGCAGGGTCGAAAAACAGGTATTTACCGCTTTCCAGCCTTCTGTAGAAGCCGCCCTTCTCTCTGCTCTTTCGTCCCAGATGCCCCATTTTTATCATCGTTTCGACATAATCGGGCAGCACTAATTTGTCATGCATCGAATCATTGGTGTTCCGCTGCAAACTGTGAATAATCGCCTGATGGATATCCAGACCCACCAAATCCAGCGTGGCAAGAGGGGCCATAATTCTTCCTGTATATGGACCAATCAGATAGTCCATTAACTCCACGCCGTGTTCGGCAACCAATTCGGTAATCCTGGCGAACAGTAAAAATGCGATACGGTTGCCGGCAAAACCGGCTCTCGGCCTGACTGGGATGACCGCCCGACGAAGTTTCTTTTCAAGAAATTCAGCCATAAAATCAACCACGGCAGGCTCCGTTTTGCTCTGGCCGCATATCTCGCAGGCAAGCATCTTGGCGGGAGGATTGTAAAAATGCGTAGAGAGGAAATGCTTCTGGAAATCCTCGCTGCGTCCCTTGGGAAGCTCCTCAAGAACCAGGCTGGACGTAACGGAACTGACAATCGAGCCGGGTCTGCGGTATTTATCCACTTGTTCATAAATCCGCTGCTTGACGGACTTGTCCTCGGCGACACATTCGAGAATCCAGTCCGCTTCCCGGCAGGCTTTGGGCAGAAGCGTGTCATAATCCCCGCAGGTAATGTTTTTGGCTATCACCTCGGAACGGGCCTGCTTTTGAGCCTTAGCCAGACCTTTTTGAGATCCTTCCAAAGCCCGACTCAAAAACCAGACCTGAATGTCATTCTGAGCCAGGACGCCGCCGCTGAGACTGCCGACGGTTCCGCTGGCGCCGAGCACAACAACCGTTTTGATGTCTTTAATCATAATTGTCCTTATTCCACTTCAAATATCTTGTACGTTGGGATAAATTCTTCACGCGGGAGGCCGATACGATACAAATCTATGCGCCGTCCGTCAACAACTTTCTCCTGACGCAATGTACCTTCGATTTTGAATCCGATTTTTTCGACGACGCGAAAAATCGCGGGATTGTTGGTGCGAATGTCTGCGCGGATTTTTTCGACGCCCAGATATTCAAAAGCCCACTGAATCAGCAGAGAGTGAATCTCTGTGCCCAACCCCCTGCCCCGGAATTCCCTTTCGCCTATGACACAGTAACATTCGGCAATTCTGTTCTTCCTGTCAATATCCACAAGTCCCGTTACGCCGATGGGTTTGCCGTCGAACGTTTCAATAACAAACTCCGCCCGTGACGGATTGCGGCTTAGTCGATGAAACCAGGCGACGGTCTTGGCCGGCTCAAAGGTCTCGGCTACGACAAGGGTTTGTCGGACCTGCGGGTCGTTGTACCATTTAACGCGGGCAGGCAGGTCTTTTTCTTCAAGCGGACGCAGACGGACGTTGTCGCCGGTTATGACGGTTTTATGCTTTTTGAAAGGTTCAAAGCTGTAGTTTGCAAATACATCCTCGACAGTCTGTGCTGAACGTATGATTTCGAAATCGCCGTCTTTTTGTGCCACAACTGCCGGAGCCGGGTTGATAAACGGAGGCGTCAGGACAAGCGTATAAGCCCCGCAGTGCGAAAAACACAGATAATCTCCAATAAGCGGAACCGTACCGGATACGTCGGTAAGCAGGTAATCCTTTTCCATACAGGTGGCCCCCGCCACCGAATACACGCCCTGCGTTCTGGCCTTGTCGTCGCCGGCAATCACCTCAAACGGCAGATTCCGCGAATGAAACGTAGGCTTGACATTAAATGCGCTCCCATCGACAGTGATTATTGTCCTGCCGGCGATTTGTTTAAGGCTTATCACTTTTGTGATAAAACAGAAAGCATCCGCAGCCATCGCAATACCCGGCTCGATAACCAGCGTCGGCTTTTTCCGCCAACTGTAAGAGTCCAGCACATCGCAGACAACCCGCGCATAATCGTCAAATGAAGGCACATTTTCAAAACCCATTTCGGACGGCACAGAACCGAAGAACCCCCCGCCGATATTGATGTACTCGACGGTCTGCGAAAAATATTTTTGCGCAATATCGGCAAGCGTGCCGGTTATGACGCGATAACAGTCAGGACTCCTGTCGGCTGAGGATGTGTGGCCGTGAAGCGATATTACAGACAGGTTGGGAATTTGGCCTAATGAATCAAGAAGAGCCTTAAAATGTTCTTTGTCGGGCGAAAGGCCGAACCTGCTGACAGGCAGACGGTTCTGGATTTGCGAACGGCCGGAACTGTCGGCCAGGGTGATATTAATCCGCAGCCCGACTCGAATCGGCTTGCCCGGATGTGCCCCGGCGTATTGGCAGAGGTGCTTTAGTTCATACAGGGCGTCAAGGTTGACAATGCTGTTGTTGTCAAGGGCCAGTTCGATGTCGGAATAGTGTTTGACAGGCCCGTTGAATATGATTTTTTCAGGCTCCTGGCCTGTCCGCAGGGCAAGTTCGTATTCCATCCTGCTGACAACTTCCGCCCAGCCGCCCTGCTCCTTCGCCAGCCTGCAAAGATAAGGCACATAGTTTGTCTTATACGAATAGGCAAGAATAAACCCCGGCCATCTCGAAAATGCCCGTCTGAACCGCTCGATATTGTTCACGAAAACCTTCTCGTCGAACAAATAGAACGGACTGCCGGAGATTGAAGTCAATTCGATAATTTCTTTATAAGAAAGCATATTCAATTCCCTGATTTCGTCCCGAAAAATTCGTCCGTCGTAGCCTGCCCGGCCTTGGCGACGTTTTTTCTTGCGATGACCATCCAGGCGGTTTTAGCGAGGATTTTAATATCAAGCCAAAGCGACCAGTGGTCCACATACCAGACATCCATCTCAAATTTTTCTTCCCAGGTGATGTTATTTCTGCCGTTGACCTGCGCCCAGCCGGTAATGCCGGGCTTGACTTCGTGCCGTCGCGTCTGCTCGGGCGTATATCTATCCAGATACTTGGTCATCAGCGGCCGCGGGCCGACAATACTTATATCGCCCCACAAAACATTAAATAATTCGGGCAACTCATCGAGACTGGTGCTGCGGAGACACAGACCAAACGATGTGAGCCGTTTGTCGTCGGGCAGGATATTTCCATTATCGTCATAAGCCTTTGATATCATTGTACGAAATTTATAGATAGTAAATGGTCTGCCGTTCAAGCCCGGCCTCTGCTGACGAAATAGAACAGGGCTGCCGAGTTTAAGACGAACAAGCAGGGCAACAATAAGCAATACAGGACTTAGAAGGAT
>JBGSSG010000152.1:0-8680 GCA_041737185.1 Anaerohalosphaeraceae bacterium | reverse complement strand
GTGTTATGTCCCTCGGCAAGAAATTGTCCTGAAAGTTCAATATGGCCTCCCGCCGCCTCTGCTGCCAACCGCTTCACAAAAGCCATGCCGGGCCGAAGCTGCGCTTCCATCTGGAATTGGCGCATTGGAACAGGTAAAAGCCTGTAAAGTATTGACGAACCCTTTATCTTAACCTCCGCGACAAAATCAGCGATTTTGTCCGCGTCCGGGTCGCTGAATATCTCCATCTCCATATCCGCTCGCCCGTCAATCTGGAAATTGTCGAAAAACCTGCGTTGCCTCCCTGACAGCGCCTCTCGCAGCGAGGCGTCAATCGGCACATTGCCTGCCCGCAGATTAATCGCCAATTCAGTCCGATTGAATTGCGATTTGCGAGCCTGTCCATCCAGCTCAATCGTACCGCCGTTGTCAAGCCGGCTGGTAACTCGCTCAAGTATCACCTGATTAGGCTCTATAACAAGCCTGCCCTGCAGGTTGGTCAGCGGGTATGGAAAATTTTCATAAACCGCACGTGCGTTTTTCAGATTGACATTCAGATTAATCCGCGGCTTTCGGTCGGCGAATTTGAGATAATGGTATTCAATCTCGCCGCTGCCGGAAGGGGCAAAAGAAGACCACAGTTTTTTGTGTTCGTTCCGCAAAGCCTCATAGAGGTCCTGGTCAAAGGCCATATCGGGACAATAAAGGCGCAGCTCAAGCTGCTTCTGCGGACCGAAGTTGCGCACTGCCCCGGAAAGTTCAATCTGGTTGCTGCCGTGCCGGGCCTTGAGGGACTCGAAACCGAGGCTCTGGCCGGTGAATTGAATCGTCCCGTGCAAATTTTCCATAGTGTAAGGAAAAAGCCGGTTTGTCAGCCGCATATTCCTGCAAATGGCCGTCCCGTTTATGCAACTGGCGGCGAGGTTATCAAGTCGCCCCTGAATCCGCAGGGCAATATCGCCGCTTCCTTCCGGCTGGTATTTGTCTAAGAGTTTGCCCAGTCTCTGGTCAAAAAACCTCATCACTTCCCGGCTATAGACAATGGCATTTGAAGTCCTGGCCGGGGCAAAGCGATGATTTTCTATCGAAACATCAAGGTCGTACTCGGCTGGTCGGACATTTTTTCGCACCAGCCCGGAAAGCCGGGCCTGTCCATCGCCCATTTTCCATTCGAGATGTTTTAACAAAATTTCTTCTTTGTCGTACTCGCAGGCAAGAGAAATCTTCTGGAGGTCCCACGTGTTGCCAAGGACAGACGTATTTCCCAAAAGAAGCTGTCCTGCCAGTTCCAGCCTGCCCTTTGCACCGTTTCGCTGCCAGAGTCCTTCAATTCTGCTCTGGCCGGTATCCGGGCGCGCCTGGTCGTGCAGATTGAGTACGAATTTATATTCCTGCCCGAAACGTCCGGAGGTAATCGCGGCGTCCAGACAAATATCGGCGGTTGACAACAGTTTATCCTCGGAAAAACAACAAAACCGAAGCAGGCCTCGGTGTGCGGACAATTTCGGCACTGGCCGGCCGGAAAGCTCCTTAGAGCCGAGTTGGAAGTCCGCAAGGTTCCATCGCCGGACGGCTGCGTCATACTCGGCATACATCACAAATTCGCTAATGCCCAGCGAGCTGACCTGCGGCCGCAGACGGAGCATACTCAAAAACGCGAATCGACAGCGTACAAGTTTAGCGGTAAAGACCGGTATTTTGCGTTCGGCGGACTTGCCGGGTCCGACGCTCACGCCCGCAAGCCGCAGCGACCCTGTCCAGCTCATCCTGGCCGATTCGATGCGAACGGGGAGACCTGCCGACTGTTCGAGATGTTTTTTGGCCGCGGCAATAAGTATCCCCTGTCCAAACAAAACAAACATTGTCCAGGCGCTGCAAACCAGAATCGCCGTCAGCAAAAGGCAGCGGCGCGGATTCCATTTCCCCCGCCCCGGCCGGAAATTTTGCGCAGCGTTTTTTATTTTCATCGACACAGGCTTACGCCTTGTTCCTGACCGCTTTGTCGGCGATATCGCGACGGTAATACGCCCCCTCGAAACGAATTTTTTCAACCGCCTGGTACGCGCGGGCCTGTGCCTGCGGAATGTCATCGCCAAGGGCGGTAACTCCGAGGACACGTCCGCCGGAGGTAACGATTTGGCCGTCCTTTTCAGCAGTGCCTGCGTGGAAGACCATCACATCCTTTATACCGGCCGCATCTTCAAGGCCGGTTATGACCCTGCCTTTTTCGTATTTGCCCGGATAGCCGCCCGATGCCATCACTACGCACACCGCCGGCCTCGGGTCCCACTTTATTGACACTTCATCCAGCCTGCCTTTGCAGACGGCGGTCATTACATCCAGCAGGTCGCTCTGCATTCTCATCAGTATCGGCTGGGTCTCAGGGTCGCCGAAACGGACATTAAACTCCAGCACCCTTGGCCCGCCCTGCGTAATCATAACACCGGCGTACAGCACGCCCTTGTAAGGCGTATCGTTGCGGTTCATACCATCAATAGTCGGAACGAGAATTTCGCGGATTATCTGATTCATAATCGCGTCGGTAACAACAGGAGCGGGGCTGTACGCGCCCATCCCGCCGGTGTTTTCGCCCGTGTCTCCATCGCCGATAGGCTTGTGGTCCTGTGCGCTTTCCATCACGTAGATATTCCGCCCGTCAACGAAGGCCAGGATTGAGGCCTCCTGTCCGAGCAGTTTGTCTTCGACCACGACGATCCGCCCCGCGTCGCCGAAGATTTTTTCGACCATAATCCTCTCGGCCGCCAGGATTCCATCGGAAGGCTCGTCGCAGACAAACACGCCTTTGCCCTTTGCAAGGCCCGCGGCCTTTACGACCACAGGCTCGTCCCTGCTGGCGATATAAGACCGCGCTTCTTCGAATTTTTCGAATGCTCTTGCCTCCGCGGTGGGTATGCTGTTTGCGCGCATAATCTGCTTGGCAAAAGCCTTGTCGGCCTCGAGCATGGCGGCGCCTTTGCCCGGTCCGAAGGCCATAATACCGGCAGCCTCGAAGGCGTCAACAGCGCCGGCTGCAAGCGGGTCTTCAGGCCCGATAATCGCAAGCTCTATTTTTTTATCTTTGGCAAAGGCCACAAGACCGGCGATATCGGTGTCGGCGATACCGACATTCTGCCCGTGCATCGCTGTGCCCGGATTGCCCGGTGCGATGTAAAGTTTCGACAGTTTTTTCGACTGCGACAGCTTCCAGGCGATGGCGTGTTCCCTGCCGCCCCCGCCGACCAAAAGTACCTTCATAATTTGTTTCCTTACGCTGAAAATGGCTTCCTTTTTTCAAATTATACCGCCGGAATTTACCAGAATAACGGGGTTTTCACAAGTTTTCTTTGTCCCGGATTGTCTTTTACCCCCGGTTTTTGATATACTTATATGAACACGGAGGCCTTGTTAGCCGAAATTAAGGTGATGAGAACTCGACTTTTAAAATTGGGTTTGTTTTTCTGCGCCGCGGCGGGTGTGCAGGCACAAATAAGGACAGTCCCGTCGCCGCAGTATCCAACTATTCAGGCCGCTATCGACAATGCCTTAAGCGGAGATGCCGTCGTAGTAAATCCGGGAACCTATTTTGAAAATATCAATTTTCTCGGCAAGGCGATTACCGTCCGTTCCATCGACCCCGACGACCTCAATACCGTAAGCTCGACTATTATCAACGGTTCGCAGCCGGCAGACCCGAACAAGGCCTCCGTCATTACGTTCAACCACGGCGAAGGCAATAATTCCATCCTTACAGGTTTTACCATCACCGGCGGCACGGGAAGCTGGGTCGTAATTGCGTGGCGGTATGGCGGAATTTATTGGAATCGCTGCGGCGGGGGCGTGGTCTGCTATAATTTTTCAGCCCCGACGATACGAAAAAACCGCTTCATCGCAAACATCACCGGGGAAGGCGGCGGGGTCTATGTCTATGGCAACCCGGTAAATCCTGCCGGCCCGTCAAATCCGCCGGTGCATTTACAGCCGGTCATCGCAGACAATGTATTTGAGCAAAATTTAGCGATTGAAAATCACGGATATTTGCCGCCGAATAGTAATTACGAGGTTCATAACCACGGCGACGGCGGGGCAATCGTCTGCTTTCAGGGCGTTGACGCAAACATCTCCGGCAATATCATTCAAAACAACCACGCAGACTCTTACGGCGGCGGAATACATCTGCGGCAGTGGTCAAACGGCTTAATCGAGCAAAACACAATACTGAACAATACCTGCACTCTCGGCGGCGGAGTTCATATGACGTACAATTCTTCTCCCGTTGTAAAATACAATTTCATTAAAGGAAACATCACCGCAGGAAGCGGAGGCGGCGCTGCTATTTATGTATTTTACTATTCCAATCCTATTATAGAATATAATCACCTGACCGAAAACACAGACAAAAACAGTGCCGGTGTAGGTATTTACTCTTACAGCAATACTCTTGTCCAAAATAACGTTATCATCAAAAACTACGGTCCGGGCATTACAATTAATTCAACTGCAACAGCGATGATTCTTAACAACACAATCGTCTCCAATTATAAAAATCTTTACTGCATGGGCATTAGATGTGATGGGGATTCTTTTGTTACGGTCAAAAATAACGTCATCGCTAACCATGCGGGCGGATACGGAATCTATTGTTATTCCGCCTTAGCCCCGCAAACTATCGCTTACAATGATGTCTGGAATAATTCCAAAGGAAATTACAGTCCCGACATAGGCGACCAGACAGGCGTCAACGGCAATATCAGCGCAGACCCGAATTTTGCCGACCCGAACGATTTCCACATACTGCCCGTCTCGCCCTGCGTTAACTCCGGCGACCCGGCAGCCTCTTTCCCGCCCGACGCGACGGATTTTGACGGCGAGGGCCGGGTCTTTAACGGACGGGTCGATATAGGTGCCGATGAGATGCACTTAATCCCCGCCGATTTCAATACCGACGGGGTGGTGAACGAGGCGGATTTACTGACTTTTTGCGACTATTGGATTTCGAGTACGCCGCCTTTACAGGCCGATTTTACCGGCAGCGGCAGGGTGAACTTATCGGACTTTGCCGAGTTTTCCGCCTGCTGGCTGCAAAAAGCCTTCTGGAGACCCTAATTTGCAATCGTCTTTTTGCCGATAAACCTGGTGTTTGCAGGTATGTAGGGAGATAGGTATGTAGGTATGTAGGTATATAAAGAAATAAAAATCAGTGTTAATCCGTGTTAATCAGTGTCTAAAGATTGAAAATTAGTTTTGACCTCTGTGGCAGAAAAAACAGAACACAGGAACTCAGGAACACAAGAACTCAAGTGTGCAGGTATGTAAGTATGCGGGTATGCGGAATTAACAATCGACAATCGTCAATCGTAAATCGTCAATTGTCAGCCGGGTTCACTCTGATTGAATTGCTGATTGTCGTGGCGATTTTGGGGATAATATCCGCGATAGTGCTGCCGGAGTTTCAGGGGCACGCACAGGAAGCCAAAGAAGCCGCCGCGAAGGACAATCTGCGGATTTTACGCGAGACCATCGAGCGCTACGCCGCTGACCACAACGATGTCGCGCCGGGGTATCAGAACAATAACCCCGCTGGAATCGCCAATTTTATTTTTGTAAAGAGTCAGTTAGTCACTGGTTCGACTAAGTATCTCTCTGAATTACCCAAGAATCCATTTAACGGACTTTCACAAATAAAAGCCCTTGGAAACAGCACCCCTTTTCCTGATACGGCCCAGTTAACAACTATGATTGGCTGGTATTACAAGCCCGCCACGAAAACTATTCGCCTTAACTGGACAGGCACAGACAGCGAGGGGAAAGCCTATTTTGATTATTGAGTACTGCTTTGCTTATTCTCCGGAATTCGCTTGGAAAATATTACGTCTCCCTGTTCTTCATCGCCCGGTCTCATAGGCAGTTCATATTTTCTATATCCTTCTGTAGTAACGACAAATTTCGGGAATGTCATCCAGTTCGCCGCCCAGGTCCAGCCATTTCCAGAAACTTTACCGATAAAGACATCTCTGCTATTGCCTTCAATAACTTCTTTACCTTTCTTCATGCAATAGCTGTTAAGCACAATTTCCACGGCGAGTTCGCGCGTATCGGCGGTATATTGGACAAAGCATTTGCCGGGTTTGAATGTTCCTTTGCCGTTTTCAATCAATGGAATGATTGTCGTTTGCCCTGTTTTCACGCGAACCCTTCCTATGGTATGAACAAATGAAGAAATGGAACCGTTCTCTTCAAAAGAAATCTCCCATCCCCCGGCATTTGCCGCCCATTGGCCGACAAGCTCTTTGGGAAACGAATCCGTCCCGATTAAAATAACCTTGTTTTCATTAGGGTCTTCAACTTTCTTGTTTCCGCTTTGACATCCGCTTAAGACCGCGATTCCCATAAGGCCAACAATCAGTAAAATTTTCCGCAGCATAGTTATATCCTTTTTAATATCCGCTAAAGCGCTATTTATTTTCCACAAGCAGTGTTTTGTAGTATTCCAGTTGTTTTTGTATTTGCTCGGCCATCTCGGTATTGCCGGAATTCACGGCCAGATTGTGCGCCTTTTCTACCGCTTTTATTGCCGCATCGAAATCATTTACCGCGGCATAAGAGGCGGCTAATTGCCCCAATACGTTGGGCTGGTTGGGGTCTAACCGCAACGCAGTCTTGTAGTACTCAATCGCGGAACGATGCCGGCCGCTTTGAGCCATAGCAAAACCAATGTTTTGATAAGCGTAAATGGTTTTCGGATCAACCGCAAGTATTTCCTGCCATTTTTCAAGGGCTTTATCAATTTTACCCTGCTGGGCGTAGATGATTGCAAGGCTATTGATTGCGTCCATATTTTGCGGCTGTTCCTTTACGGCTTGAGCAAAATGCTCCGCGGCCAGGTCAAATTTTTCCATTTGGAAATAAACCTCTCCGAGTATAAGATGCACTCCCGGGAAATCAGGGTTTATTTGTAAGGTTGTATTCAAATGCCTCAGGGCCTCTTCACTACGGCCCTGCATAGCCAGCGTCAGGCCCAGATTGGCATTGGCATTCGGATGATAGGGTTCCAGCTTCAATACTTTCTGCCATTGAGCTATCGCCTCATCGATTTTGCCCTGGCTTCTTAGCGCCATTCCCAGATTATTCAGCGGCCCTGTATAATCCGGCTTAAGCTGCAGCGCCTTGTTGAACTGTTCAATCGCCGCATCAAGTTGTCCCTGGTCCTGAAGCGCACAGCCATAATTGCCATGGACGACATAATTATTCTTCGTTACTTCAAGGGTGTGCTTATACAGCGTGAGCGTATTTTGCCAGTAGGCCGCCTGATTTCGCGTGCCCATAATCAAAACCGGCAATATCAAAGCAGCACACAGACCAATTGCGATTTTCCTGTACTTCCATTTGTCAAGAATCTCGCCAACCCCCCATGCAAGCATAATAAATATGCCTGTTGCCGGCAGGTAAGTGTATCGGTCCGCCATCGCCTGAGACCCCACCTGCACAAGACCAATAACCGGAACAAGTGTCCCAAGATACCACAGCCAGCCCACCAAAAGAAACCGTTTTTTTACAGCCAGAGCAATCGCCGCAGCCGTTATTACTATAAGTGCAGCCGCAGCCGCGATTGGCTGCCATAACGGCAAACTATTGCCGGGATGAGGATACAAGACAGCCAGGTCAACAGGATAGAATAATTTTGCAATATAGCCGATGTATGCGACCGCCGCGTTTGATATGCGGGTCAATAAAGAATAGTTTTCTCCCCGCAGCATTGCCCCGGCATGCCGCTGAACGACAAAAGCGATTGCCGATGAAGCCGCCGATAGTAAAAACAGGGGAAGTTTCTCGACTATTAATTTCCAGGCGGTTCCACGCCGGTATTGCCGGCCGGGATTGAATCGTTCCAGCGGCCAGTAGTCCAGCAGAAGCAGAACAAAAGGCAGCGTAACCAGCATCGGTTTGGCCATCAACCCCAATATGAAAAACAAAACCACGAGTACATATCTTCGGATAGTAGGCTTTGCGGCATAAAAAACATACGCCGCTATTGTCAGCATCCAGAAAAGACCGCTTAGGACGTCTTTACGTTCGGCGGCCCACGCGACCGATTCCACATGCAATGGGTGCAGCGCGAAAACGGCCGCGACGAAGAAACTTTGCCAGACGGCTTTTGTCGTTTTGGCAAATATCCCAAACAGCAGCAGGGTATTTGCGATATGAAACAGCAGGCTGACTAAATGATGCCATAAAGGATTGACGCCGAATAACTGGACATCCAGCATATGGCTAAGCCAGGTCAGGGGGTGCCAATTGGCGGTACGGTCGGTCTCCGTAAAAGACCAGACGAGTCCATCTTTAGTAAGTCCCCGCAAAACGTGAGCGTTTTGGGTTACGTAATCTTCATCATCATAATCGACAAAACCATTATGTCTCATCGGCTCATAAGCGATAAGACTTGTCAGAGCCAAAATCAAGAGAATCAGGAAGATTTGTTTTTTTTGAGTCGACATTTTTATTTAGTCTTAACAAAAAAATCCGTCTGTCGCAACAAAAAAAGAGGCCCTTTTTCAAGGGCCTCTTTACACACTACGTTAAACTCTTTGGTTTTTGGTTTTAAGCCTTAGACTTTCTTACGAAGGAACAGACCGCCAAGACCGAGCAGAAGCATCGTCATTGGTTCGGGAGTCTGCATAATCGTAATTGTGTCCTGAATCACGCC